>NZ_JBEYUS010000021.1:0-80353 GCF_040643635.1 Saccharopolyspora sp. NPDC047091 | reverse complement strand
GGGACCAACCTGGACGAGCTGCGGCTGCTCGCCCTCGAAGAGCGCATCGCCTCCGAACTCGAACTCGGCGCGCACCGCGCGCAGGCTGGCGATGCTGCACCACCGGCGTGCCGAGTGGAGGGCGGCGGACCGGTTGCTGCACCGGTGCGCCGAGCTGCACGCCCGCAGCGGGGACGCCTACGGCGCGGCCGACACCGCCGACGCCCGGGCCGTGCTGGCGCTGGCGCGCGGCGACGCCTCCGCGGCCCGGTCCTCCGCGCAGCACGCCGAATCCGGTTTCGCCGCCACCGGTTTTCCCCGCAAAGCCGCGCTGGCGCGGTTGCTCGCCGGGCAGGCCGGTGTGCGGACCGGTGCGGTCGCCACCGGGCTCGCCGAGGTGCGCGCCGCGACCGCCCTGCTGCGCGAGCACCGGGCGCAGGACCCGTTCAACGCCGCCCGCGCCCGGCTCGTGCTCGGCGAAGCGCTGGTCGCCGCCGGTGCGGTCCGCGAGGCCGCCGCCGAGCTCGACGCGGGCACCGACGAGATGGACGAACTCGACTCCCCCGTCGGCCGGGCGCTCGCGCACGGCGCGCGCGCCGATCTCGCGGCCGCGCAGGGGGATCCGGCCGACGAACGTCGGCACCTGGCCGCGGCGCTGCGCCTGTTCGAGCACCAGGGCGACGAGGCCGCCGCCGCACCGCTGCGCGACCGCCTCACCGGTCCCAGCGGTCCAGCCTGACCCGCACCGGGTGCCGCAGCCGCAGCCGCGCCAGCTCCGCGGCGGTCAGCGCCACCCCGGACGGGAACCGGTGCCCGATGCGCCAGCCCGCGTAGAGCACCGCGTCCGGGAGGGCTTCGGCCGCGTTGCCGGTGCTCAACCACCCGTGCAAGAACGCGGCGAACAGCGAGTCCCCGGCGCTGGAGGTGTTGCACACTCCCAGCGGCGCCACCGCTTCCGCACGCACCAGTCTGCCGTCGCGCAACCCCAGCACGCAGCCCAGCGGACCGCGCCCCACCGCCGCGACCAGGCAGCCCGGGTAGCGGTCGAAGATCCGCGCGAGCCAGCGCTCCGCGCTGCACGGCAACCGCTCGTGCGAGCAGAACACGATGTCGGCGACCTCCAGCCACGGCCCGTAGTAGTCGTCCTCCACGTCGGCGATCACGTTGACGTCCACCGCGATCGGCACCCCGTGCAGCACCGCCGCGGCCAGCAGCGGGCGGGTGAACGGCGTGCTCGTCAGCACGGCCAGGTCAGCACCGCGCACCGCCTCGGTGAACACCTCCTCCGGGTACTGCACGGCGGCGATCTGCGTCGAGTGCGACAGCACCGCCCGCCGCCCGTCCGGGCCCACCAGCACCGCGGCTTCGGCGGACACCCCGCAGTCCACCACGCCCCGACCGTCCAGTCCGTGCTCGCGCAGCCGCCAGCGGATCAGGGAGCCGATGGCGTCCCGGCCCGCCACCGTGCACAGCTCCACCTCGTCGCCCAGCGCCCGCAGGATCGTCGAGATGTGCCCCGCCGCCCCGCCCAGCCCGCTCACGAGCCAGCGCGGGCGCCAGCCGCTCGCGGCGGTGTCCACGGCCGGCTCCCCGACCCCGACGTTCACGCCCCAGCTCGCCACTCCGGCGACCACGATCCGGTTCCCCATCGGATGCTCCCTCCCCGTCGCTGCGAGTGACCGCACCACCCGCTGCACCCCACGGTGCGGGGACGGGATGGAACGGCCGCTGGAGCAGCGGGAGGTACGCCCGCTGGACGGTGAACCGGACCGCCGTATGGATGCTTGCGCCGAATGAACGCTTCCCCGCGGCGGATCGGGTGCTTCACTGAACGCTGCGCGGTACTCAAAGGGGGAACTGAATGGAGTTCCGATTATTGGGCCCGGTCGAGGTGCGTGCCGATTCCGGTGAGCTGGTCGAGCTGCGGCCCGGGCTGCTGGGGATCCTCGTCGTGCTGCTGCTCAACCCCGGCAAGGCGCTTTCGCAGCGCGGCGTCGTCGACAAGGTGTGGGGCGAGCACCCGCCGTCGATGGAGTCGCTGTACCGCTACATCTCGACGCTGCGCGCCGAGGTCCGGGGCAACGGGGTGCACTGGCCACGCGCCAAACCCGGGTTCTGGCGGCTCGACGTGACCCCGGAGCTGGTGGACTACCACCGGTTCCGGCACCACTTGGACCGGGCGCGGCAGTCGAGCGGCACCGAGCTGGAGGAGCACTGCCGCCGCGCGCTGGGTGAGTGCGGCCCCGAACTGCTGGCCGGGGTGGACGGCCCGGGACTGCACCGGATCCGCACCCAGCTGGAACGGGACCGCATCGCGGGCGTGCAGTTGCTGGCGGGCGCCCTGCTCGATTCCGGACAGGTGTCGGCCGCGCTCAACGAGCTGGACTGGGTGCCGTCGGACCACGAGCTGGACGAGGACATCGTGGCCCTGCGGATGCGGGCGCTCGCCGCCGCGGGCCAGCGGCGCAGGCTGCGGGACTACGTGGTGGAGGTGTCCGCCACCTACCGGGAGGAGGGCACGGACCTGCCCACCCGGCTCCGCTCGCTGCACACCTCGCTGCTGCAGCAGGACGATCCGATCGTGCGGCCGCGCGCGGCGGGCGCCGAGCGCGAGGCGCAGTGGACGCTCGCGGGCGGGCTGACCAAACGCGGCCTGCCGAGCGGTGCGCTGTCCAGGACCACCGGACCCGCGGGGAAGTTCGCGCGCCGACCCCGCCAGGACGGTGCCGCGGAAGGGGGTCTGCGGCGCCCGGCGCTGCGGCCCCGCCAGCTGCCCGCCGTGCCGTCGCACCCGATCGGACGAGACCACGCGCTCGCCGACCTGCTGTCCGCAGTGGAGGATTCGCCGGGAGTTCCACCGTGGCTGCTCATCGTGGAAGGCCTTCCGGGAGCGGGGAAGCACACGTTCGCGCTGCAGCTGGCGCACCGGCTGGCAGCTCGCTACCCGGACGGCCAGCTCTACGCGAACCTCCAGGGCCTGGACCGGCACGCGACCGCCGGAGTGCTGCGCGACTTCCTCGCCGCCCTCGACTCCGACGTCCCCGAACGCTCCAATGTGGACTACTTGGCGGCAGAACTTCGCAGTGCACTGGCCGGCCGCAGAGTACTGGTGCTGCTGAGCAACGCGCGCAGCGCCGAGCAGGTGCAACCGCTGCTGCCCGGCCATCCCGGATGCCTCGTGGTGGTCACCAGCAGCCGCAGGCTGGAAAGCCTCGCGCTGCACCACGACGCGCGCCGGATCGAGCTGCCACCGCTACCCCGGGACGACTCGATCGCACTGCTGCACGCCGCGCTGGGACGCCCGGGGAGCACCGGTCCCGCTTTCGAGGCGGAACTGGACGAACTCGCCGCCCTATGCGGAGATCTGCCGCTGGCGCTGCGCATCGCGGGCATCATCGCGAGCAGGCACCCCGCCGCTTCGCTGTCCGAGACCATCGCCGACATCCGGCACCACCGCATCGACGCGCTCGAAGTGGACGGTCGCCTCGCGTTGCGCGCAGCCTTCGCCACCGCGCACGACGACCTCAGCCCGCAGGCCCAGCGGTTGTTCCTGCTGCTGTCGCTCCACCCCGGACCGGTGATCGAGACGTCCGGAGCCGCCGCGCTCAGCGGCCTGCCGCGCACCGAGGCCGGGAAGCTGCTGGACCGGCTGGCGCACCTGCGGCTGCTGGACCAGCCGGACAAGCACGGCTACCGGCTCTCGGACCTGTCACTGGACTACGCGCGGACCTGCGCGGACGAGAAACTGCGCGACACCGAGCGCTACGCGGCCCGGCGCAGGCTGCTCGACCACTTCCTGCACTCCGCGGCGGGCGCCGCGGCGCTGATCACCAAGCAGGCGCGCATCATCGTGCCGGGACCACCGGACAGCGACGCCGAACCGGACCGGCCCGGCGACCGCGACGAGGCGCTGCGCTGGTTCGAGCGCAACCGCGAGAACCTGCTCGGCGCGGTCGACATCGCCGAGCAGCACGGATTTCCCGAGCACGCGTGGCGCCTCGCCTGGGCGAGCACCGACTTCCTGAACCTGCGCAGCCTGCACGAGGACTGGATCCGCAGCCACGTGATCGCCCTGCGGGCGGCACGGCGCACCGAGGCACCGGACGCCGTGGAGATCACCGAGCTGAACCTCGCCAACGGGTACCTGCGGGCGCAGCGCTACGCCGAGGCGCTGGCCCTGCTGTCCGACGCGGGCGATCGGTCCGGCGACCCGTCGCGGGAGGCGTTCCGGCAGAACAGCATCGGCTGGGCCTACACCTGCCTCGGACTTCCCGCGCGAGCGATCCCGCACCACCGGCGGGCGCTGGAGCACTTCCAGGCCCCCGGGGAGCGGTACGGCCGGGCGCATTCGCTGGTCTACCTGTGCTGGGCGTGCAACGGGATCGGTGAACGGCAGCGGGCGTTGGAGCACGGCCTACCCGGGCTGGACCTGTTCGGCGAGCTCGGCGACGATATGGGGCTGGCCGCCGCCCACCACGCGATCGGCGGTGCGCACGCCGCGATGCGGCGGACCGGACCGGCGGTGGAGCACCTCATGCAGGCACAGCACTACTGGGAACGCTGCGGCGACCTGCACCACGTGGCGTGGGTGCTCGCCGACCTGGTGGTGCTGCACCGCGCGACGGGCGAACCCGAGCGGGCGCGCCGGCGCTGGGACCAGGCGAACGCCCGTCTCGACTTCCTCGGCGAGCACCCCGACACCCCGCGGCTGCGCGCCCTGCTCGGCCCGCGCTGATCGCCGGATCAGTCCGCCATGAACTCCTGGATCTCGGCGAGGACGAGGGCGGGGCGTTCGTCGACGATGAAGTGGCCCGCGCCGGGGACCCAGCGCACGTCCATCCGCTCGGCGTGGCGTTCGTAGCCCTCCAGCAGCCGGGGCGAGATCGCCGGATCGCCGGTGCCGAACAGCAGCCGGGTCCGGGTGGTCAGCGTGGCATCCCGGTAGCGGCCGCGGGCCACGGCGGGCAGTTCGCGCAGCAGGAACGTGCGGTACAGCTGCACCGAGGCGCGCGCTCGCGCCGGGTCCCGCCAACGGTCGGCGAACGCGTCCCGCTCGGCGCGGCTCAGCGCCCCGCGCTCGACGGAGCCGAGGATGCCGCGGGACAGGAACGGCGTGCGGCGCACCAGCAGCGCGCCCAGCGGCGACCCCACCACGACCTGGTACCAGAACCGCCACAGGCTCAGCCGCGCCGCGGGCGACCGGGACGGCCACGGGTGCGCGATGTTCAGCGCCAGGAACCGGTCGAACCGCTCCGGCGCGCGCAGGCAGGCGAGGAATCCGGTCCAGCCGCCCCAGTCGTGGCCGACCAGCCGCACCCGGTCGAGCTCCAGCGCGTCCAGCAGCCCGATCAGGTCGGCGGCCAGGTTCTCCTTGTCGTAGCCGCCGGCGGGCGCGTCGGTCCAGCCGTGGCCGCGCAGGTCGGGGGCGATCACCCGGTAGGACCGCGCGAGCTCCGGGATCTGGTGGCGCCACAGGTACCAGTGCTGCGGCCAGCCGTGCAGCAGCACCAGCGGCGGGCCGGAACCCGCTTCCGCCACGTGCACCCGGATTCCGCCGACCTGGACGTACCGGTGCGACACACCGGGCACCTCCAGCGCAGCCGCTTCCACCACCGACGCCACCTCCCCGCGAAGACCACCGGAACCCCACCACACCACGGCGCCGAAACCAACCACGGCGCCGGAATCCGGCGCACCACCCCGCGAGCCCCGGCTGGACCGGTCGGCCCAAGCGGTGCGACCGAACGGAACAGCGCAGGTCGAGCCGGATGCGCGGCATCCGGGCAGGCGGGCGTGATCCGGTTCCGAACCGGTGAACATGGCTCATCCGCGGATCGCGCACCTCCTAGACTCTCCCCCGGCACACCAGGGGAGGAGTCGCACGGGTGGAGTGGCAGTTCGGTCCGTACGTGGTCCAAGGCCTGATCGCTCGCGGCGGCATGGGGGAGATACACCGGGCCCTCGACAGCAGGCACCAGCGGACCGTCGCGCTCAAGCTGATCGCCGAGCGCCACGCCGAGGACGCCGAGTTCCGCCGCCGCTTCCAGCGCGAGGCCCAGGCGACCGCGCGGCTGCGCGATCCGCACGTGATCCCGATCCACTCCTACGGGGAGATCGACGGCCGGCTGTACCTGGACATGCGGCTGGTGGACGGCACCGACCTGGCGACGCACCTGGCGAGCTACGGGCCGCTGGACCCGGACCGGGCGGTGGGCCTGCTGGAGCAGGTGGCGCACGCGCTGGACGCCGCGCACGCCGACGGCCTGGTGCACCGCGACGTGAAGCCGTCGAACGTGCTGGTCGGCAGCACCGGTTTCGCGTACCTGGTGGACTTCGGCATCGCCTACGCCGCGAGCACGGGGACGGCCGCGACCTCCACCGGCATCACCGTCGGCACGCTGGCGTACATGGCGCCGGAGCGGTTCGGCGAAGGGCCCGCGGAGCCGAGCTCGGACGTGTACTCGCTGACCTGCCTGTTCTACGAGTGCCTCACCGGGCGCAAGCCGTTCCAGCGCGAGGCGACCGTCGCGATGATCAGCGCGCACCTGCACGACGACCCGCCGCGGCCGGGAACCACCGCGCCGCACCTGGGTTCCGCGTTCGACGCGGTGATCGCGCGTGGCATGGCGAAGGACCCCGCGCACCGGTTCGACTCGGCGGGCGACCTGGCGCGCGAGGCCGTCGAGGCGCTGTACGCGACGCCGACCGAACCGCGCACCACGACCGTGCGGCAGTCCGAGGAACGGCCGGACCGGAAGTCCCGCGGCAGGTTCGTGCGCGCGGCCCTCGCGACGCTGGGCGTGCTGGCGGTGGCGGGCGCGGCCACCGCGTGGGCGCTGAGCCCGGGCGACGACGGGCAGGCCACTTCCAGTCGGCCGGTCGTCTCGGTGCCCGGCGCGACGATGGCCGCGGACCTCGGGGTGTCGGTGCCGATGAGCACCCCGGTCTGCAACGACTCCTACGCCGTGGTGGTCGGCGCCGCGTTCGAGGCGAACACCGTGCAGCGGCTGCTCGACGAGTTCCCCGGCACCGGCTACCTGCACGTGCCGTCGACCCCGTGCGGCGCCTCGGCGAAGACGAGCCCGAGCGGCAAGGCGATCTACTCCGTCTACTTCGGACCGTTCGCGGATGCGGCGAGCGCCTGCGACCAGCTGGCCGCCGCCCGCGAGAAGGCTGACGACGCGTACGTGAAGAAGCTCAGCGCCACCGGCCTGCCCGCGGTCATCGCCTGCGACTGACCGTCCACATCAGACGAATGCGAACGCGGTGCTCACCAGCAGCACGTGCACCGCGGTACCGCCGAGGATGCTCAGCAGCGCGTTCCCGCGCCACAGGTGCAGGCCGAGCGTCGCCGCCAGCGCCAGCCCCACCGGCGCCAGCTGCGGCACCGTGGTGCCGCGCACCGTGTAGACGGCGAGCACGATCATCACGCCCACCGGCATCCGCTGCCCCAGGTGGTGCACCAGCTCGCTGTCGCGCAACGGGGCCAGCGCCGCGAACGGCAGCGCCCGCACCGCCCACGTGACCGCGGCGCACACCGCCACGACCGCCACCAGGTACGAGGTCTCAGGCACGAGCGCTCCCCTTGCGCGCGACCAGCCGGAGCGCCAGCAGCCCAGCCGTGAACAGGCCGAACGCCACCGGCAACATCTGCTGCGGGAACAGCACCATCGCCACCAGCGCGCACACCAGCGCCAGCACCGGGGTCGGGATCTCGCGCCGCTCCCGGAAGGCGTCCACGGCGAGCACCACGAACAGCGCGGTCAGCGCGAAGTCCAGCCCGGCCAGCTCGAACGGCAGCACCGCGGCCACCAGCGCCCCGGCGGTGGCGCCACCGGCCCAGTACAGCTGGCACAGCACCTGCAGCCACACGATCCGCCCGCCGGTCCAGGACCGCGCCGACTCGCTGGTGCTCGCCGCGTACGCCTCGTCGGTCAGCGCGAACGTGCTGTAGGCCTTGCCGAGCCTGCCGGTGACCCGGTGCAGCGGGAAGGACAGCGCGTAGAACACGTGCCGGAGGTTCACCAGCAGCGCCGTCAGCGCCACCTGCGCCAGCGGCGTCGCCACCAGCACCAGGCCGATCAGCAGGAACTCCAGCGAGCCCGCGTAGATGAACGTGGTGAACACCGACGCCCACCACCACGCCAGCCCGGAGTGCACCACCAGCATCCCGAACGCGATCCCCAGCGGGAACAGCGCCAGCCCCACCGAGCTCGAATCCCGCAGCGCCGCGCGGAAGTCGGCGTGGCGGACGGTCGGCTCGGGTGGCGCGGCAGGGCAGCGTTCGAGGACGGCAGGAGGCGAGGTCATGGCTGCAATCATAGTTTTCTGATCGCGTAATATGGTTGCCGACGAGGGCCGATATTTCGAGATATGAGCAATCAAATGATGATCGACGGCACTGATCACGACATTTTGTTCCACCTGCGCCAGGACGGCCGGCTGACGAACGTGGAGCTCGCCAAGCGCGTCGGGCTCACCCCTGCCCCCTGCCTGCGCCGGGTCAAGCGGCTGGAGGACGACGGGATCATCGCCGGTTACCGGGCGCGCATCGACCCCGCCGCGGTCGGCAGGCGGTTCGAGGTGATGGTGTCGCTGGAGATCAGCATCAACGACCTGCAGACCGTCGAAGAGCTCGAATCCACGATCAGCGAGTACGACGAGGTCGTCGAGTTCCACCGCCTGTTCGGCCGCCCCGACTACCTGATCCGCGTCGCCGTCGAGGACCAGTCCGCGTTCGAGGAGTTCCTCACCGGCAAGCTCATGGCCCTGCGCGCGGTCGCCCGCGTCGACTCGCACCTGATCATGCGGAAGGTGAAGAGCGACGACTGACCGCTACCGGGCGCCCGCGTTCCGCCGCGCGCGCAGGACCTCGGCGGTCCGCTCGCACCAGTCGCGGTGGTCGGCTTCGAAGGAGCGGCCCCGGAGACAGGTCAGGTACGGGCCGATGCGGGCGCCGGTGGCGAGGAAGTCCGCTTCGTCGCGGTCACCGCGCATGGTGCGCAGCAGCCCGTCGAACAGCTCGATCTTCGCCGTCGCCACCGCGGCCCGCTCCACCAGCTGCTCGATCAGCTCGGCCGCGGGCACCGAGTCGGCGGCGGCGACCTTCACCAGCAGGTCGTCCCGGATGAACGAGGGCTTCGACGGGGTGACCGCGAAGCGCCGCAGCTCGGCGGCGCCCTCGTCGGTGACGGTGAACAGGCGCTTGTTCGGCCGCGTCTCCTGGACCACTTCGCGCCCGGCGACCAGCCCGTCGCGCTCCAGCTTCGCCAGTTCCGCGTAGAGCTGCTGCGGCAGCGCGTGCCAGAAGTTGGCCATGCCGACGTCGAACACCTTCGCCAGCTGGTAACCGCTGCGCTCGCCGTCCAGCAGCGCGGCGAGGACCGCGTGTCGCAGCGCCATATCGAACTCCTCCTCGACCGGGAACCCCGCGCCCACTATAGTCAATTTTCTGACTGTTCAGATCGTTGACCAGGAGACCGCGTGCACACCATCGAACGCTTCCGCGACGCCGTCGAACGGCGCGACACCGCCGCGCTGGAGCCGCTGTTCGCGGCCGAGCCCCGGTTCTTCAGCCCGGTCAAGTTCCGGCCGTTCGAAGGCCGCGACCTGGTGCTCGGCGTGTTCGACGTGCTGTTCCGCCGGGTCTTCGAGGAGTTCCGCTACGCGGGCTCCCTGGAGGGCACCGCGGAGACCGCGGCAGGCGCCGACGCCGACTCGCACGTGCTGATCTTCCGGGCCACCGTGGGCGGCAAGGACGTCCACGGCATCGACCTCGTCCAGCTGGACGCGGACGGGCTGATCTCCGAGTTCACCGTGATGGTGCGGCCGCTGAGCGCGGTCAACGCGCTGAGCGAGGCCGTGTTCGCCGGGCTCGTCGCCGAAGGGCTCGTGCCCGCGCCGCAGTGACGGCACTCGCCGCGGTGGGTCCGCGACGCCGGGCCGGGCAGCACCGGGCCGGGGGACGGCCGAGAACTCCGTCCCCCACCGAGCTCACTCGTTCAGGATGCGCTGCAGGAACCGCCGGGTCCGCTCCTCCCGCGGCTCGGCCAGCACCTGATCGCCGCTGCCCCGCTCCACGATCGCGCCGTCGTCCAGGAACAGCACCTGGTCGGCGACCTGCCGGGCGAAGCGGATCTCGTGGGTGACGATCACCGTCGTCCAGCCCGCCGCCGCCAAGTCCTTGATCACCGCCAGCACTTCGCCGACGAGCTCCGGGTCCAGCGCCGAGGTCGGCTCGTCGAACAGCACCACGCGCGGCTCCAGCGCCAGCGCGCGGGCGATGCCGACGCGCTGCTGCTGCCCGCCGGAGAGCTGGAACGGGTAGGTGTCGGCGCGCTCGCCGAGCCCCACCTGCTCCAGCAGCGCCTTCGCGTCGGCGACGGCCTCCTCGCGCGGCCTGCGCTGGGCGACGACCGGGCCCTCGATGACGTTCTCCAGCACCGTGCGGTGCGGGAACAGGTTGTGCGACTGGAAGACCATGCCGCTCTGCGCGCGCAGCCGCGCCGCCTCGCGCCGCCCCGCCTTGCCCGCGGGCAGCCGGGCGAAGTCGACCTCCACGTCGTCGATGCCGATCACCCCGGCGTCCGGGACGTCCAGCGCGTTCAGCGAGCGCAGCACGGTGGTCTTGCCGGAACCGGACGGTCCGACCACGACCGTCGAGGTGCCGCGCGCGGCCTCGAAATCGATGCCGCGCAGCACCTTCCGCTCGTCGAAGGACTTCTCCAGCCCGCGCACCCGGATCCGGGGTTCGGGGTTCTGCTCCGCGGTCTCGGTCATCGCGCCACGTACCTGTCCAGTCGGGTTTCCAGTCGCTTCTGCGCGGCCGAGATCGCCACGCACATGATCCAGTAGTACAGCCCGGCGAAGGCGTACAGGGCGAGGAACTCGTTGCTCTCGGCCGCCGCCAGCTGCGCCTGCCGGAACAGCTCGGTGAGCAGCACCACCGAGCCCAGCGAGGTGTCCTTCAGCAACGACAGCAAGGTGTTCGACAGCGGTGGCACCGCGGTGCGCGTCGCCTGCGGCAGGACGATCCGCCGCAGCGTCTGCCAGTAGCCGAGCCCGATCGTCGCCGAGGCCTCGAACTGCCCCTTCGGCACCGCCAGGATCGCCGAGCGCACCACCTCCGCCGCGTACCCGGCCACGTTGAGGCTGAACGCGATCACCGCCGCGGTGAACGGCGGGAACTTCACGCCCAGCTGCGGCAGCCCGTAGAACACGATGAACAGCTGCAGCAGCAGCGGCGTCCCCCGGATGATCGAGATGAACGCGCGCGCCAGCCCGGACAACACCCGGTACGGCGAGATCCGGGCCAGCGCCACCAGCAGCGCCAGCGCCAGGCCGATCGCGAAGCTCAACGCCGTCAACGGGATCGTCACCTGCACCAGGCCGAGGAACATCGGCCAGGCCGTGCCCGCCACCACCTGCCAGGTGCTGCTGCGCTCGCGGCCGGACAGGTCGGCGTCGCCGCCGTTCGGCACCGAGACGTCCGCCTTGAAGTAGCCGCGGGAGATCTGCGCGAGGGTGCCGTCGGCCTTCAGCTCGCCGATCGCCCGGTTCGCCTGGTCCAGCAGCGCCCGGTCGTCCTTGCGGAAGGTGAGGACCTGCTCGCTGGTCTCGTCGCCCGCGTTCCCGGCGATCTCCACGTCCTTCGACCCGGTGCTGGCCTGGTAGTCGAGCACCGCGATGTTGTCGTTGACGATCGCGTCCACCCGGCCCTGGGTGAGCAGCGCGGCGGCCTGCGCGAAACCTTCGACGGCCTCCACGTTCGCGCCGGCGTCGCGCGCGACCTGCGCCCAGTTGCTGGTGCTGGACTGGGCGGTGGTGCGGCCGCGGATGTCGTCGAGCGTCTTGATGCTCTCGTCGCCGGTGCGGCGCACCACCACGCCGCGGGAGTACGTGTAGGGCTCGGACAGCCCGTACTTGGCGGCGCGCTCCTCGTTGACGGACACCTGGTTGGCGATGACGTCGATGCGGCCCGCGTCCAGCGCCGGGAAGATCGCGTCCCACTGCGTCTCGACGAACTCGATCCGCCATCCGGCGCGGTCCGCGATCGCCTTGATCACGTCGACGTCGTAGCCGGTGAGGTCCTCGCTGCCGGTCTCGTGGAACGAGAACGGCGGATAGGTGCCCTCGGTGCCGACCTTGACCACCGGCCGGTCGTCCGGCGGCGCCTGGGCCGCGCCCGCTTGGGCGGGTGCGACCACCGCCATGAGCAGGAACAGCACCGCGCACTTGAGCGCATGTCGCATCGGCGACTCCCTCACCCTCCACAGTGCCCGGAGTGCGGCACCGTGCAGGGAGCATAGGGCGAATGGCTGGGGCCCCGCTCCATGATCCATTATCCGGGACTCCGCAGGCAGCGACCGGTGCGCTGTGATCGAACGGACAGCCGGTGGCGCGCTGGAGGCCGCCTCCGCCGCCTAAGATCCTCCCGAACAGGTGACGGTGAGGGAATCCGACGGAAGTTCGGAGCGGTCGCGCCACTGTGACCGGGCCACGCGCCCGGGAGCCAGACCCCTCCCGTCGCACCGACCGCTACCCGGGCCGCGCCAGCCCGAGGAGGGTGCCGCTCCCGTGCCGCCACGTCCCGACACCGCCCGGCGCGGATCACCGCCGCGCACCCGGCAGCGCACCCGGCTGCGCGCCCCGCTGGTCGTGCTGGTGCTGTGCGCGCTGCTGCCGGTCAGCACCGGGCTGTCCACCGCGTTCGGCGCCGAACCGCTGCCGATCGGGCCCGTCGCGGACGCGCTGCTGAGCCGGATCACCGGCGGGGTCCCCGCCGACCTGGTGCACGACACGATCGTCTGGAACCTGCGGTTGCCGCGGGCGCTGCTTGCCGTGGTCGTCGGCGCCGGGCTGGCGCTGGCGGGAGCCGCGATGCAGACGCTGGTGCGCAACCCGCTCGCCGACCCGTACCTGCTCGGGGTGTCCTCGGGGGCCGGGGTCGGCGCGACCCTGGTGATCACGACGGGGTTGTTCGCCGGGGCCGGGATCTGGGCGCTGTCGGCGGGTGCGCTGACCGGGGCGCTGTGCTCGGCGCTGCTGGTGTTCGGCGTCGCCGTCGCGCAGGGCGGGCTGACGCCGCTGCGGCTGGTGCTGATCGGCACGGTGCTGGGGTCCGCGTTCTCGTCGGTCGCGAGCTTCCTGGTGTTCCGCAGCGCCGATCCGGCGGCGGCGCAGTCGGTGCTGTTCTGGCTGCTGGGCAGCCTCGCCGGAGCCGAGTGGTCGCAGCTGGCGCTGCCCGCCGGTGTCGTGGCGGTGGCGGGCGTGGCGCTGTTCGCGAGCAGCGGCTGGCTCGACGCGCTCAGCACCGGTCCGGACACCGCGGCCGCGCTGGGCGTGCCGGTGCGGGAGCTGCGGATCGCGCTGTTCGTGCTGCTGGCCGTGCTGGTCGGGGTGCTGGTGGCGGTCTCCGGTGGCATCGGGTTCGTCGGGCTCGTCGTGCCGCACCTGGCGCGGCTCGTCGTCGGCGCCCGGCACCGGGCGCTGCTGCCGGTGGCCGCGCTGGGCGGGGCGCTGTTCCTGCTGTGGGTGGACGTCGCGACCCGGGTGCTGGTGCGGCCCACCGAGATCCCGCTGAGCGTGGTGTCCGGGCTGATCGGCGCGCCGGTGTTCCTGGTGCTGCTGGGCAGGCGCCGCTACTCCTACGGCGGTGCGTCGTGAACGCGCCGGTGCAGGTGACCGGGCTGCGCTGCGCGCTCGGCGACCGCACCGTGCTGCGCGAGCTGACCTGGAGCGCCACCGCGGGCGAGACGATCGGCGTGGTCGGCCCCAACGGTGCCGGGAAGTCCACGCTGCTACGCGCCCTCGCCGGGATCCTGCGCCCCGCGGCCGGGGAGGTGCTGGTCGACGGCGTGCCGCTGCACCGGCTGCCCGCGCGGAAGCGGGCGCGCCGGGTCGCGCTGGTCCCGCAGGAGGAGGACCTGCCGCCGGACTTCCTCGTCGGCGAGTTCGTCGCGCTCGGCACCACCCCGTACCGGGCGCCGTGGTCCGGGGGCGGCGACGCGGAGCGCGCGGCGGTGGCCGCGGCGCTGCGCTCGGTGGACCTCGCCGGTTTCGAGGAGCGGCCGGTGGACCGGCTCTCCGGCGGCGAGCGCAGGCGGGTGCTGCTGGCCCGCGGGTTCGCCCAGCGCACCCCGCTGCTGCTGCTCGACGAGCCGACGAACCACCTCGACGTGCACCACCAGCTGGACCTGCTGCGGCTGGTGCGCGCCGCGGACCGGACCTGCGTGCTGAGCCTGCACGACCTGGCACTGGCCGCCGCGACCTGCGACCGGGTGCTGGTGCTGCACGACGGCACCGCCCGCCCGCTCGCCGCCCCGGACGAGGCGCTGGCGCCCGAGGTGGTCCGCGAGGTCTTCGGCGTCGAGGCCACCCCCGTCACCCATCCCCGGACCGGCAGGACCCACCTGCTCATCGGGGCCGCACCGAACGAGGACGCACCATGCGACGACACGCCCGGACGCTGATCGCGGTCACCGCCGCCGCCCTGCTGGCCTCCTGCGGGACCGCCGCGCCCGGCGGGCCGGGCGGGCCGACGATCACCGTCGACAACTGCGGGGCTCCCGCCGAGTTCCCCGCGCCCGCGCAGCGGATGTTCGTCAACGACGGCAACATGATCTCGATGGTGCTGGCGCTCGGCGCGCAGCAGCAGGTCACCGCCGTGTCCAGCCTGCAGCGCGACGCCGACGTGCTGCGCCGCCACTACGGGGACGCGGTGGACCGGCTGCCCGTCGTCGCGCCCTCCTCCCCGTCGCGGGAGGCGGTGCTGGCGCAGCGGCCCGACGTGGTGGTCGCCGGGTGGAACTACGGCTACAGCGAAACGACCCGGCTCACCCCGGACGGCCTGCGCGGCGCGGGCATCGCCGGGTACGTGCTGACCGAGAGCTGCCGGCAGGGCGCCGGGAAGGCCCGCGGCATCGTCGAACCGTGGCAGGCGCTGCGCACCGACCTCACCAACCTCGGCGCGATCACCGGGCGGACCGAGCAGGCCGCGCAGGTCAACGCCGACGTCCAGCGGCGGCTCGACGCGCTGCGCGCAGCCCCGCAGCCGCAGCGCCGGCCGACGATCTTCCTGTTCGACAGCGCCAGCGACACCGTGTTCTCCAGCGGGAACAAGGGCGGGCCGCAGGCGATCATCGACGCGGCGGGCGGGCGCAACGCGCTCGAGGACGTCCGCGACACCTGGACGAAGGTGTCCTGGGAGCGGGTCGCGGCGTCGGACCCGGACGCGTTCCTGTTCGTGGACTACCCGCCGCAGACCTTCGCGGAGAAGGTGGCGATGCTGCGCTCGCGGCCCGGCATCGACCGGTTGCGGGCGGTCACCGAGCAGCGGTTCCTCAACCTGCCGTACTCGATGTGGACGTCCGGTCCGCTGAACATCGACGCCGCCGAGCAGGTCCGCGCCCAGCTGGAGCGCTGGGACCTCGTCCCGCCGTCCGGCCTGGTCCCCCGCTCCGACGACCGCGTCGGCTGAGCCGCCCGCCGGCCCGCGCCCGCTGGGCGAACGGGCCACTCACCTGGCGAGATCGGGATCGATGGGACGCGGTCGTCGGGGTGGGCGCCTAGGATGCCGGACCGGGCGGCGGCGCCGCACAGGACCGCCGCACAGCACTGGGCACCGCACTCCGGGGGAGACGACGATGAGCCACGACCGGCAGGCGCAGCACGCCGCCGACAGCCACGACCTGATCCGGGTGCACGGCGCGCGGGTGAACAACCTGCGGGACGTCAGCGTCGAGCTCCCGAAGCGGCGGCTGACCGTGTTCACCGGCGTGTCCGGCTCCGGCAAGAGCTCACTGGTGTTCGGCACCATCGCCGCCGAATCGCAGCGGATGATCAACGAGACCTACAGCGCGTTCCTGCAGGGCTTCATGCCGACGCTGGCGCGGCCCGAGGTGGACGTGCTCGACGGGCTCACCACCGCGATCATCGTGGACCAGCAGCGGATGGGGTCCGACCCGCGCTCCACGGTGGGCACCGCCACCGACACCGGAGCGATGCTGCGCATCCTGTTCAGCAGGCTCGGGACGCCGCACATCGGTTCGCAGCAGGCGTTCTCGTTCAACGTGGCCTCGGTCAGCGGGGCGGGCGCGGTGACGATGGAGCGCGGCGGGCGCATCGTGAAGGAACGCCGCGAGTTCAGCGTCACCGGTGGCATGTGCCCGCGCTGCGAGGGCCGCGGCAGCATCTCCGACATCGACCTCACCGAGCTCTACGACGACTCCAAGTCGCTGGCCGAGGGCGCGTTCACCATCCCCGGCTGGAAGTCGGACAGCTTCTGGACGGTCCGCACCTACGCCGAATCCGGGTTCCTGGACCCGCACAAGCCGATCCGCGACTTCACCGCGCGGGAGATGCGCGACTTCCTGCACCGCGAGCCGACGAAGGTGAAGGTGGAGGGCGTCAACCTCACCTACGAGGGCCTGCTCCCGAAGATCCGCAAGTCGTTCCTGTCCAAGGACGTCGAGTCGATGCAGCCGCACATCCGGGCGTTCGTGGAGCGCGCGGTCACGTTCGCGACCTGCCCGGACTGCGACGGCACCCGGCTCACCGCGGCGGCCCGCTCCTCGAAGATCGGCGGGCTGAGCATCGCGGACGCGTGCGCGATGCAGATCAACGACCTCGCCGAGTGGATCGGCGGCCTGGACGAGCCGTCGGTGGCGCCGCTGCTGGGCTCGCTGCGCGGCACGCTGGAGTCGTTCGTGGAGATCGGGCTCGGCTACCTGTCGCTGAACCGGCCCGCGGGCACCCTGTCCGGCGGCGAGGCGCAGCGGGTGAAGATGGTGCGGCACCTCGGTTCCTCGCTGACCGACGTCACCTACGTGTTCGACGAGCCCACCATCGGCCTGCACCCGCACGACATCCAGCGGATGAACGACCTGCTGCTCCGGTTGCGGGACAAGGGGAACACGGTGCTCGTGGTGGAGCACAAGCCGGAGACGATCGTGATCGCCGACCACGTCGTGGACCTCGGCCCCGGCGCCGGTTCGGCAGGCGGCGAGGTGTGCTTCGAAGGGGACGTGGCGGGCCTGCGGTCGGCGGGCACCACCACCGGCAGGCACTTCGACGACCGGGTCGCGCTGAAGACCTCGGTGCGGGAACCGTCCGGGGCGATCGAGGTGCGCGGCGCGCACGCGAACAACCTGCAGGGCGTGGACGTGGACATCCCGCTCGGGGTGCTGGTGGCCATCACCGGTGTCGCCGGGTCCGGCAAGAGCTCCCTGGTGCACGGTTCGCTGCCGAAGGACGCCGGGGTGATCTCCATCGACCAGGCCCCGATCCGCGGTTCGCGGCGCAGCAACCCCGCCACCTACACGGGGCTGCTCGACCCGATCCGCAAGGCCTTCGCGAAGGCCAACGACGTGAAACCGGCGCTGTTCAGCGCGAACTCCGAGGGCGCCTGCCCCGGCTGCGGCGGTGCCGGCGTGGTCTACACGGACCTGGGGATGATGGCCGGGGTCGCCACCACCTGCGAGGAGTGCGAGGGCAAGCGGTTCCAGCGATCCGTGCTGGAGCACCGGCTCGGCGGGCGCGACATCAGCGAGGTGCTGGCGATGTCGGTGGCGCAGGCCGAGGAGTTCTTCGCCGACGGCGAGGCGAAGACCCCCGCCGCGCACCGCGTGCTGCGCAGGCTCGCCGACGTCGGCCTCGGCTACCTCACGCTCGGCCAGCCGCTGACCACGCTGTCCGGTGGCGAGCGGCAGCGGCTCAAGCTCGCCACCCACCTGTCCGAGAAGGGCGGCGCGTACGTCCTCGACGAACCGACCACCGGCCTGCACCTGGCGGACGTGGAGCAGCTGCTCGGGTTGCTGGACCACCTGGTGGACGCGGGCAAGTCGGTGATCGTCGTCGAGCACCACCAGGCGGTGATGGCGCACGCCGACTGGATCATCGACCTCGGCCCGGGCGCGGGCCACGACGGCGGCCGGGTCGTCTTCGAAGGCACCCCGGCCGACCTGATCGCGGCCCGCACCACCCTCACCGCCGAGCACCTCGCCGACTACGTGGGGGCCTGAGGAACTGCTCAGCTGGTCGGACGTTCACCTCGTTCGGCTCCGAGATGCGCTTCGGTAGCATTCGGGCCGTGGGCGTGCTGCGGTGGAGTGAGTTGCTGGCCGGTTCCGCCGGCCGCTCTTGGCGCACAGTTCGAGTTGAACGCTCAGTGCTGGCGATCGTGCACAACGTGACCGCGGCTACCCGGCTGCTCGACATCCTCCCGTTCTGGGCCGCAGACCACCGCATCCAGACCGCGTTCACCTGCATCGGGTCGAGTGCTTTCACCACGGGGACCACGGAGTTCCTCGCAGCGCACGACATCATCCCCGTCCCCTGGGCCGAGGCGATGTCCCAGGATTTCGACCTCGCGGTGTCCGCCAGCTACGGCGGTCCGCTGCACGAAGTGACTGCTCCGCTCTTAGTCGTACCGCACGGAATGGGATACAATAAAACACTGACGAAACCCGGAAACCCGGAAACCCGGAAACCCGGAAACCCGGAAACCCGGAAACCCGGAAACCCGGAAACCCGGAAACCCGGAAACCCGGAAACCCGTTTTCGGGTTGTCCGATGAATGGCTGCGCCACGAAGGCGAACTCATCCCCTCCACGACGGTTCTCTCGCACGTCGAGCAGGTCGACAGGCTGCGAGAACACTGCCCGGAAGCCGTCGACGTGGCGCTCGTCGCCGGTGATCCGTGCTTCGACCGGATCCTGGCCAGCGTTCCACTGCGGGAGACCTACCGGCGGAGTTTCGGGGTCCACCCCGGGCAGCAGCTGCTCTTCGTCTCCTCGACTTGGGGAACTTCCTCCCTGTTCGGGCAGGACTCGTCGATCGTGGCCCGATTGGCCGAACGACTCCCGTTGGACGAATACCGCATCGTCGTCGCCTTGCACCCGAACGTCTGGCACGGGCATTCTCCATGGCAGGTGCGGATGTGGCTCGAGGACTGCGCCCGCGCCGGCGTCGTCGTCCTGCCTCCCGAAGAGGGCTGGCGGGCCGCGCTCATCGCCGCCGATCTCACCATCGGAGACCACGGTTCGGTCACTTTTTATTCGGCGGCTCTCGGCACACCACTGCTGGTGACCGCAGCGCCCGAGGAATCGCTCGACCCTGAATCGCCGATCGCCCGGCTCAACGCCGCAGCACCCCTGCTGGATCCGAATCGTGATCTGCTCGCTCAACTGGAATTCACCGCTCGCTCCCACCGGACCGAGCGGTTCGCCGGTTTGACGGAACTCGCCACCTCGGTGCCCGGTGAGTCCGCGAGGTTGTTGCGCACCGCGGTGTACGACTGGCTGGAGTTGGACGAACCCGATGTTCCCGCCGAACCCGTGGCGATACCGCTGCCTGACGTGGACTTGCCCGCACCACCCGGCCAGCTCGTGAGCGTGGAGGAGGGCGTCGGCGTTGAACTCCGGGTGCGCCGATACCCGGCGGCGAGTCCGGGCTCGTGGCCCTCAGGTGCCGGTTTCGTGCTGGTGACCGGTGTCCGATCCCCGTCCCGGCGGATGCTCGAGCTCGCCGACGTCGTGTTGCACGAGGAGCCGTGCACCGCCCCGGAGCAGTGGGCGCGGGCCTCGCTGGACGCGCTGCCCGGTTGCTTGCTCGCGGTCGTTCGGACTCCGGAGGGCCGGTGGCTCGCGGTCGCGCAGGACGGTCTGGCGGTGGTGTTCTCCGCCGCTCCCGATCTCGGTGCGGTCTGCGGCGCGATCCTGCACGGATGGTTGCGCGACCGGCTCGTTCCAGGCGAGTTCCCGCGGACGGTTCCGGTGCGTTCGGGTCACCGCCGGAGCACCTTCGGTGTCAGCGTGCGCCAGGGCTGAACCGGACCTGGCTCACGCTTCGAGCTCTGCCAGCCGCGCCTCGACCTGCTCGGCTTGCAACGACCAGCCTTGCGCGCGGTAGAGCGCCTGCGCTTCGCGCTGCTGGGCGCGTGCCTCCTCCCGATCGCCGTCGGCCAGCGCGAGATCCGCGAGGCCGAGCCGGATCTGGGCAACATCGGTGTGTCGGCGCAACTCGAGCATGGTGTCCAGCGCTTGGTGCAGGGCTGCGCCTGCTGCCTCCGCCACTCCCAGCTCGCCGAGGCGCATTCCCAGCCACATGCGGGTTTTCGCGGTGTTGACGGCATCGCTCTTCTCGAACCAGGCCACCGCCTCCTCAAGATGGAGCACCGCCTCGGATACGGGAGCCACCGAACCGAGATGCATCCGTGCCACGCCCACCCGCTGCGGATTGCCCGACCTCCGCGCCAGCTCGAGGTTCTCCTCGAACAACTCGCGGGCTTGCGCGATCTGGCCGAGACCACGTGCGGCCAGCGCCTGCGACTCGATCGCGGTGGCGGTCAGCTCCAGATCTCCGTGGTCGGTGCACAGCTTCCGCGCTTGCGCGAACAGTTCCGCCGCGGCGGCGTACTCCTGCCTGCCGAGCGGCGCGAAGCCGCGCTGCACGAGCGCGAGGGTGCGCACCAGCGGCAGTTCCCAGTGCTCAGCGAGCCGTTCGGCGTAGTGGCTCGTCTCTTCTAGATCGGCGAAGTCCTTGCTGTGCTCGTACAACGGCCACAGAGCGATCGCGAGCACGCACGTCTCGACCCGGCCCTCACGGTGATCATCGTCGATGACCGCCCGCAGCGTGCGCCGTTCGGCCTCCAACCACTGCTGAGCCTGTGCCTTCTCGACGTGGGCACCGCCCGAGGTCAAGCCGGGCCAGAACCGTTCGAGCCAGCCACGCTTCGGATTCATCGCGTGTCCGCAGCGCACCGCGGCGATCCGGTAGTAGCTCGCGAGGCGGTCGCGGATCTGCCGAGCTTCGGCACTCCTGCCTTCACCCAGCTCGGCACGCCGCCGGGCGTGCTCGCGCACCAAGCGGTTCGCCCAGTAGCGTTCCTTCCCCGTCGGGGTCACGAGCTTCGCTGCGACAAGTCGGTCCAAGTGCGCTTCGACGTCCTCCAGCTCCGCATCCAGCCCGGCGACGAGCGCTTCCAAGCTGATGTCCCCGTCGCCCTGGTGCTGGCCGAACGCCAGGTAGCAGCCGTGCTCCGCCGAGGTGAGCCGATCCGCGGCCGCATCGAACACGACGTCCACCGACAGCTCCGGGTCCCGGGAGAGCCCCCGCACCAACCGGCCTTCTCGCGAAAGCCGTGCCACTAGCGGAGCCACGGGGCGCTCGCCGCGTCCCAGGAGCAGCACTGCCGCCACCGACAGCGCCAATGCCGATCCTTGGCACAGTCCGATGAGCTCCTCCACTGCCGCCGGTTCCGCGTCCACGAGGGGCGCGCCCGCGATGCGGCGCAGGAGTTCTCGCGCCGACTCCGGTTCCAGCGGGGTGATCTCCACGAATGTGACCTGTTCGGTTGCGCGCAGTCCGCTGAGATCCCCCACGGAAGTCACCAGCACCGCGGATCGGCCCACTCCCGGCAGCAGGTGCCGCACCTGCGAGGCGCGAACGGCATCGTCGATGACCACGGCCACCCGCTTGCCGATGCTCCACTCCCGGAACCAGGCCGCGCGCGACGCCAGGCTGTCCGGTATCTCGTGCGACTCGAACCCCACGCGGATCAGGAACTGGCGCAGCGCCTCGCTCTCCGCCCCTGACGCTCCCGCGCCGTCCAGCCCTGAGCCCAACGGGGCGTAGAAGACCCCATCGGGAAAGGCATTCGAGTGCGCGAACACCCAGCGGTAGCCGGTGGCGCTCTTCCCACTCCCCGGCGGACCCACGATCACCGCGATCGCAGGAACCTGCCCCTCGTCCGGGGACCGGAGCAGTGCGGCGCTGATCTCCGACAGCTGCCGTTCGTTGTTGGTGTAGTGCGAAGTCGGGTTCGGCACCTGGTTTCGCAGCTCGGCCTGCCGCCAAGGCATGTGCAGGTGCATGTCCCCGGTGAGGGTGCCCACTTGGGCAACGACCTGCGCTGATCCCGTGTTCTCGTTGCGGTGACCGTCCGCCATCGAGGTCGCCCCCTGGTTCCGTCGAAGATCGGCACCAGCATAACGCTTGGTGATCGTGCGGAGTCAGACAATCACCGAGCTCGGGTCGGTGCAACGCCCGGCGATCGTCCGCATCGGTGGACGATCCGCGAACAACACGTCGGAGCACTGCGGTACCGCCACACCGTCCTCGATGTGGAATTGATCGAACGAAGCCGACATCGCGTCGGCGCCGACGATCCCGCAGCGCCGCAACGCGGTCTCCAGGAGCTGCCGGGACATCACTCCCAACGGCGCCAACTCCTGGTGCAGGTGCCCGCGAACCCCCAGGTTGACTTGGGCGAGCCCGTCCAGGCCGTACCCGGAGTGCGCGTCCAGCAGCAATCCGATCTCCACGCCGTAGCCCGGGGCGAAGGGAACGGACTCCAGGAATACCCGGCGCGCCGCGTACTCCCCGGCCAGCGGCTGCACCACTCCGCTCAGCTGCGGTCGCAGTGCCGACAGCAGCGGGCGGGCCAGCAGCTCGGTCACCCGACCACCCCCGGATTCCGCCTCGGCGGCGGATCTGGCGCCGTTATCCAGCGGACGCCGGTAGAAGCCCTTGACGAGAACCGGTTCTGGTGAGATCAACAACGGTCCGAGCAACGAGGGGACGATGCTCGCCTCACACTGGGTGAGGTCGGCGTCGACGAACACCACCAGGTCTCCAGTGATCGCAGCCAACGACCGCCACAGCGCCTCTCCTTTACCGGCACGCGGTGCGTAGCCCGGCAGCACGTCCTCCCGATGCACCACTCGAGCGCCGGCGCGTTCGGCCGCGGCTGCCGTCTCGTCCGTCGAGCCCGAGTCGACCACGACCAGTTCATCGACCAGGGGCGGCCCGTTTCGAGCGGGATCGGTCAGCGGCAGCAGCGTCGACACGACGCGCCCCACAGTGCCCTGCTCGTCCAGTGCGGGGAGGACCACGCTCACCCGCCGCTCGCCTTTCAGCTCCGCGAGCTCCGGCACCGTCCACTCGGGCCGTTGGAAGGTGCGCCGTCGGAACCAGTCGTGCACTGCCGGGTCCACGATCAGCGTCCTCCCGTTCGCGTCCGCGGTGATCGATCCTGCCGAATGCGGTGCTCCGCGCACTGCTCACCGGCGTCGATCATCTCAGGGACGGAATCCTAGTCGCGCGATCACCGTCCGGCGGGCTCGCGCACGAGCCCGCCCGGTGGTCAGCCCTGGTGCCAGAACAGGGCTTCCGGGTTCTGCTCGGTCGGGCCGTCGAGGACGGGCTGCGGCAGGCCGCGCAGGTGCCGGTCGAGGAACGCCGCGACGTAGCGGTTGCCGAGTTCGGTGCCGCGGGCGCCGGACAGCGGTTCTCCCGGCCGTTCGATGCCGAGCTGGTCGGCCAGCACCGACAGGTCGATGGCGGTGCTGTGCCCGGAGCCGTTCAACGTGATCCACCGCTTCCAGCCGTGCAACCGCTCCCAGGTTCGGTCCCACGAGTCGTCGACGCCGCCCGGCGCGTGCGCACCCGCTCCGAACAGCAGGAACGGGCGGTCGAGCGGTTCGGCGGGGGCGAAGAACGTGCCGTCCAGGTCGGCGCCCGCGTCGATCCGCGGATCGTCGTGCATCGTCTCGGCGGCACTGGCGCCACCGATGGAGTGCCCGACCATGCCGATCGAGTCCGGGTCGACGAGCGGGCCGAACCGCGGGTCCCGCAGGAACTCGTCGAGGAAGAACCGCACGTCGAGCGACCTGCCGCGCACCACACCCGCGAAGTCCGCGGTCTCGCACGCATCGCACTCGGTGACGTGGCCGTCGGGGAACTCGATGCCCGCCGCCTCGTGGTCGTGCCCGATGGCCGCGACCACGTAGCCGCGGGAGGCGAGGTCCTCGGCCATGCCGCTCATCGTCGCGCGGGGGAACGAGAATCCCGGCGAGAGCACCACCAGCGGATGCCCGTCCGGGGTGCGCTGCGGCGGGGCGTCGACCTTCGCGTGGGTGGCGACGGTGCTGAGCACCTCGGGGTCGTCGACGGGCGGGGCGCCGTGCTCGGCCTGGAGCTCCAGGAACAGCCGCGATTCCACCGGGCTCAGGTAGCGGGCCGGCTGCCCCACCGCCTCGGCCGCCGGGTACCAGACGGTGATCATCAGTTCCCGCGCGCCGGTCGGTACCCACGGGTCGGGGCGGGATTCGTCCCGCAGGTGCAGCGAGCCGGTGCCGACCGGGTTCGGACCGGTCGGCGCGGGCAGTTCCGGCCGCGGCACAGCCGGTGCCGCGGCCGATGCCGGTACCGGTGCGAGCAGCAGTGCCGCGGCCGTGGCGGCTCCGGCGAGTCGAGTGGTTCTGCGCATCTTCTCCCCAGCGGGTAGCAGGATTCCGCCGCAGCGGATCTCCCCTGCACCTTGTCGCACCGATCTCCCCGGCACCTCGGGAATTCCCCTGAGAACCGTGCCCGGGGAACCCGGCGGTGACCGTTCACCCGGCGGGATGCGGGCGCCACCCCATCCCGTTCGGGTCGTGCCAGGAGGTTCCGGTGGCGGCGACCCGGGGCGGGGTGGTGAGCCAGCACGTGGCGTCCGGGTCCCAACCGGCCAGCACCGAGGCGCGGTCCCCGTCTACGGGGATCGCGATCCCGGCGGTGGTCAGGTAGCCGGTCACGGTGAGGTGCACGGCGTCGTGGTGGCGCGCGACCTCGGACCAGTCCGGCAGCACCCAGCGCCCGTCCCGGCCGGTGGTGCGATACCAGTCGTGGCGGTGGCTCGCCGACACCTCCAGCGGATGGTCGCGGCACAGCCTGGCCCACGCCTCGGGGCCGTCGATCTCGTAGACCTCGGCGTCCGGCGGAACCTCGGCCGGGTGCGCGGTCGCGTCCTCCCAGCCCATCCCGTCCTCGACGAACCACAGGCCCGCGGGCCCGTGCTCGCCGATGTTCCGCGTCGTCCACGGCAGTTCGCACGGCGGGCCGGACCACCAGATCGCGCTGAACGGGGCGTCGATCGAGCGCGGCCACTCGCGGCGCGCGCGTTCCTCCGTGGACACCTTCTCGATGCGCCAGCGGGCCAGGGCACGTTCCGGATCGACCGGTCCCGGGGCGGCGGTGCCGGGGCGGAAGGTCACCAGCCACTGGGACTCGCGGTCGAGCGGACTCGTCCACCAGTTCGCCGCCGCGCAGCCCGCGAGCGCCACGGCCACCGGTTCCAGCGCCGCGCGGATCGGCGGCGCGGCGGCGAGCACGTCCCTCCCGTCCGGTTCCTGCCAGTAGCGGGCGGCGGCGACCGCTTCCGCCAGCACCCGCACCAGGTCCGCCGCACCGGGCTCGGGCGGCGGGAGCGCGGCGAGCAGGTCGGCGATCTCGGCGTTCGACGGGTGCGGCGGAGGGTCCACGTCGGACCCGGGGCCGAACACCACAGATGTGCCCGGGGCCGCATCCACGTGGTGCGCCGCGAAGAACACCGCGCGGCGCGCCGCCTCCCACCGCTCGTCGTCCCCGGAGGACAGCGCCAGTTCCAGGCAGCACCGGCGGCCGCGCGGCCCGGACAGCAGGGATTCCGCGGTGGGGAACACGGTCGCCACCGTACCCATCCGCTGGGATCGATCGGGCCGGGACGCGCGAACGGACACCTCCGCTCGCCCGAAAGAGCCCGCGCCGCAACGGCGATCGTGCTCGTCCGCGGCGAACGGATCAACGCTCTCCGCCCGGAATCCGGCGGAGGTGGTCAGTTCCAGCCATCGGCGCCGTTCCGGGTCCGGTCGCGGGAAAGATCCCGATCTCGCCGGGCGAACCGCCCGCGCATTCCCCGAAAGGTGCAAGACGTGCGCAGAAGGACATTCCTGGCAACGACCCTGGCCTCGGCGCTGGCCGTTCCCGCGCTGGCCCGGACCGGCCTGGCCGCGCCCGCGGTGCGCGCCCCGGAACCGCCACCGGAAACGTGGCAGGAGCACTGGTTCGAGCATTCCGAAGAGCTGCGGCTCGCCGACCACAACGACACGGTCGCGCTGTACTTCGACCGGGACGTGGACCAGGCCGCGAGCGAATGGCTCCTGCCGTACCTGACGTCGATGTGGCAGTACGCGCAGCGGACCTACGGCAACTCCGGGAACCGGATGAACGAGGACCGCCTGTACTCGATCCACCACGAGGGCAAGCACTTCGGCGGGCACCCGTCCACCGTGTACGACGAGTCGCACGACCACCGCAACGTCAGCGACGTCGGCGGCACCGACTGGACGACCCCGCAGTACGAGATCGTCACGCACGAGACCGGCCACATCGTCGAGCTCATCGCCGCCGGCAAGCACGGTTCGCCCGCGTTCGGCCTGTGGGGCGACAGCAAGTGGATGGAGTTCTACATCTACGACGTGTACGTCGGGCTCGGCATGGAGGCCGAGGCGCAGGACTTCTTCGACCGGATGTCGGCCGACGACCACGTGGACGACTTCCCGCGCGAGGGCACGCACTGGTTCCGCGACTGGTTCCACCCGCTGTGGCGGGACCACGGCGGCGCGCAGGTGATGGTGCGCTACTTCGCGCTGCTGGGCGAGCACTTCCCGGCGTCGGGCGACTCGTTCTCCCGCGAGCTGAACTGGGGCGAGTTCGTGCACTTCATGAGCGGCGCCGCGGAGACGAACCTGAAGGAGCTCGCCACCGGAGCCTTCGGCTGGCCGGACGACCGCGAGCAGCAGTTCACCAAGGCCCGCCAGGAATTCCCCGGAATCACCTACTGACAGTCCACACAGGACCAGAACTGCAAAGGGCGGGGGAGCACCTGATTCAGGTGCTCCCCGCCCAGCAGAGCCATCACCGCCCAGAACCGCGGCCCTGGTCTTTCGCCTGTCAGCGGCGAAGCCGATGAGCTGACGACCACGCACGCCACCGGCACCGCCGCGGGTTCTCAGCTGGTCCCTCGCGAGGACAGCGATTTCTCATGTGGCGGAGCCACCTGCGAAATCGATCCCGCAGCGAGGGACCAGCTGAGGTTCCGCCACCTCACCCGACGAGCAACGGGAGCGGGGACATCAACCCCCGAAACCCTGAAGCAGCTTCGTGAATTCGTAGGGCTGTTGTTCGATGCTGCTGCACGTCGGCGACACCGCGCCACCCGGGCAGCCGCCGTTGTCCCGCCCGGCCGACCAGAACGACAGCAGGCCGATCTGGTTCTCGTTGGCCCAGTCCACCAGCTGCTGCGCGTGTTCCTGGGTGAACTCGTTGCCGTTGAAGTTGCGGCCGATCATCGGCGTCACGCCGAGCTTGGCCTTGAGCCCGGCTTCGTCGACGTCCGGCCAGACCTGCTTCATCTGCCCGAGGGTCGCTTCGGCGGCGGCGATGACGGCCTCGCCCCACGGCTTCTGCGAGCCGAACTCCATCGCCATCGGGTTGACCAGCACGTCGACGCCGTGGTCGGCGGCGCTCTGCAGCACCTGCAGCGAGTACGGGTCGAGCCCGGTCTCGTCGCTCTGGACCCGCAGCGTGTAGCTGACCTGCGTGCCGCGTTCGGCCTGCAGCTTCGCGAGCGCCTCGTTCACCATGTCGTGCTGGATGGTGGCTTCGACGTCGATGTCCAGGTGGTTCGAGCCGGTGGTGTCCAGAATGGACTTGTAGGCGTCGAGCAGCTCGTCGGAGGTGCCGCAGACGCTCTCCAGGTACGGGCCCATCGCGCCGCCGGTGGCGACGATGACGTCCCCGCCCTGCGCGCGCAGCTCGTCGATCTGGCCGATGATCCGCTGGTCGTCCAGCGCCGCTTCGCCGCCCCACATCGGGGTGCAGCCCGCGGCGCTGCCGAGCACGAAGGCCAGGGTGAAGTTCTGCTGCCCGGTGGCCTCGGCGACCTCGGGCAACGTCGGCGATTCCTGCATCACGTCGATGTAGGGCGCGGTCTTGATGGCGGGCGCGTCCGGCGCGGCGAAGGCGGCGGGCACCGCGGGCGCGTCCGGCGCGGCGGCCGCGGCGCCGACCGCGGTCAGCGGGAGCATGGTTCCGGCGGCGACGGCCGCCAGCAGCTTCGGGAGCTTCTTCATCAGGTTTCTCCTGACCATCACTGGTATTCGGCGAGGATCTTGGTGAACTCGTAGGGCTGCTGCTCGATGCTGCTGCACTTGCCGTCGGCCCAGCCGCCCTCTTCGGTGCACACGCGGTCCCGGTTCAGCGCCCAGTACGAGAAGCGGCCGATCTGGTGCTCGTTCGCGTAGTCCAGCAGCGCGCGGAACGTGTCCGGGGTGAACAGCTCGCTCGGCTGGTCGGTGTGGCCGTTCATCAGGATGACGCCGGTGTGCGCGTAGGCGGCGGCGTCGTCGAGCTCGGGGTGCAGTTCGCGCAGCTGCCCGTGGAAGGCCTCGGCGACGGAGATCGCGCTGTCGGCCATCGTGTCGCCGGGGCCGCCGTAGTCGAAGTCCATGATCTTGAACAGGTCGATCTCGGCGCCGATGTCCTTCGCGCGCTGGATCTCGGCCTTGCCCGCCTCGTTGAGGCCCACCGTGGTCATCGGCAGGGTGAGCGTGACGTGCAGCTCGGGGTTGCGCTCCTTCAGCGTCTTGATCGCCTCGAAGCGCTTGGTCTCGCCCGCGACGTCGCCGAGGTCGTCGCCTTCGACGTCGAGGTCGATGTGGGTGAGCTCGTACTTGTCGATCACCTGCTGGTAGGCGTCGGCCAGCGCGGCCGAGTCGGCGCAGGCCGCCCCGAGCTCGATGCCGTTGTAGCCGCCGAAGGACACCGACAGGTCACCGCCGGCCGCGCGCACCGCGTCGGCCTTCGCCTTGACCGCGGTGTCGGTGGCGACCTCCTGGTCGGCCTTGCCGTCCCAGGTGGGGGTGCAGCTGCCCGCGTCGGGGGCGAGCACGAACGCGAAGATGTAGTCGCGCTGGCCGCTGGATTCGATCGCCTCGGCGATGTCCTGCGGGTCGTTGTCCAGCGGCATGTAGTAGGGCGCGGCGCGCAGGTCGCCCGCGGCTTCCGGAGCGGGTGCCGGTGCGGTGCCCGCTGCTGCCGCGGCGCCGGTGAACGGCAGCACCAGCAGTCCTGCTGCCAGCGCCGCCATGCGGATCGTTCTGGTCGTCAACGGGTACTCCCCTCTACCGGTTCCGGCCGGGTGGCCGGACGGTGGTGCGGACGAGAGATCCGGAGCGCGCCGCGCTCGGCCCCGGGTCCGGCGCGGACGCATTCGTGATCCACTGTCGAACGCGCCGCACCGTATGTGGACTAGACCACACGGTCAACGGGTCCAGACCACTTTGGCGTAGATGCGAAACGCTCCCGTCGCCGAGCGGCGACCACCCGGCCGATGCGTCAGCATGGAGGCCCGCCGGGCGCGGATTCCGCACCGCCCGGCGGACTCCCGCGGTGAGGGGGACGAGATGACCGAACTCGGAACCGGACCACTGGTGGTGGGAGTGGACGGGTCGGGCACCGCCCGCGGCGCCGTCCGCTGGGCCGCCGGTGAAGCCGCTCGCCGCCGCCGGGCGCTGCGCATCGTCTACGCCGACGTGTTCGCCATGCCCGTGCTGCCCGATCTCCCCGGCGTGCGCCGCTCGACCGCGCCCAGCACCGAAGTGCGCGCCGAGGTGCGCAAGTGGCTCGCCGACGCCGCCGAGATCGCCGAGCGGGAGAGCCCCGGTCTGGAGGTGCGCACCGAATCGGTGCCCGGCTCCCCCGCCTCGGTGCTGATCGAGGAATCGGCCTCGGCCGGGCTCGTGGTGGTCGGCGACCGCGGGCTCGGCGGGTTCTCCGGATTGCTCGCCGGGTCCGTCGCGGTCGCGGTGGCCGCGCACGGGCACTGCGCGACCGCGGTGGTGCGCGGCCGCGGCGAGCCCACCGGCGGGCCGGTCGTGGTCGGCCTGGACGGGTCCCGGCAGGCGGCCGTGCTGCTGGAGCACGGGTTCGCCGCCGCTGCCGCGCACGACGTGCCGCTGCACGTGGTGCACACCTGGAACCTCGTCGGGGTGGACTCGAAGTGGATGCGGGTGGGGCTCGCCACCGACGAGATCGAGGAGGGCTCGCACCGGCTGCTCGCCGAGCTGATCAGCGGCCGCCGGGAGCGCCATCCGGACGTGGAGGTGCAGCGCTTCGTCGTCAAGGGCTCGCCCGCGGCGACGCTGCTGGAGCACGCGGCCGGGGCGACGCTCGTCGTGGTCGGCACTCGCGGGCGGGGCGGATTCACCGGGCTGCTGCTGGGGTCCACCAGCCAGGCCTTGATCCACCACGCGCCCTGCCCGGTGCTGATCGCCCGGACGCCGAAGCGGTGAGCTGCGTCCCGGACCGCTCGGAATCCACCGCCGGGTGACGCATGATCGGGCGCGGCCGTCCGCACCGGCGGCCACCCCCGAGCCCCGGAGGTCGCCGGATGCCCGAACGTGACGACGTGCCGCAGCGGGCGCTGGTGCTCGTCGTGCGGCCCACCCCGTCCGGCGTGGACGAGCGGTCGCTGGCGGCCGTGGTGCGCGCCGTCGCCGCGGAGACCGGCGGACCGGTGCTCGCCGCGCACCTCGACCAGGGCGAGCCCTCCGTGCACGACGTCCTGGACCGGCTCGACGCGGACGGCACCGGCACCGCCGTGCTCGTGCCGCTGGCGCTGCCCGACGACCGGTACCTGGCTTCCTGGCTGGGCAAGGCCGTCGCGAACTGGCGGGAGACCCGCGCGGGCGCGCTGGAGGTGCGGATGGCGCGCGGCCCGGCCGCGGGCGCCGGGCTCGCCGCGGCGATCGCCCGGCTCGCGGACGACACCGCGCCGATCACCGCCTCCCCCGCCGGATTCCGCAGCCCCTCCTGGTCGGTGCTCGACGTCCCGGACCGGCACCTGTTCGTCTGCCGCGGCCCGCGCTGCACCGCGCACGGCGCGGGGCCGGTGCACCGCGCGCTCGCCGACCTCGTCCGCGGGACCACCACCAAGGTGACGCCCGCGGGCTGCTTCGGCCCGTGCAACCTCGGCCCCCTCGTCATCGACCACCCCGGCGGCGCATGGCACCAGAACCTCGGCCCCGACGGTGCGGCGGAGCTCCTCGACCGCCCCTGATTCCCGCACGCCGTGGCCGCGGGGGCCGGGGCGCGCGCCAGGGCCGATGATCGGCCGGCCGGAGGTGCTCGGGGACTGACGTGGGCAAACATGTGATGATGTGGGGACGATGCCGCGAACCAGTGAACTTCCGACCCCACCGCGCTCCACGGCCGGCGGGCGCGGCGAGCGCCCGCGCCGCCGGATGAGCCCCGAGGAACGCCGGGACCACCTGCTCGCCACCGCCCTGGAGCTCTACGGCGAGCGGGCCATGGACGACGTGTCCGTGGACGACATCGTGGCCGCGGCCGGGGTGTCCCGCGCCCTGTTCTACCGCTACTTCTCGAACCTGCGGGAAGTGCACGTCGCGGCGTTGACCACCGTCGTCGACGAGCTGATCGAGCGGATCACGCTGCCACCGGACGGCGACCTGATCACGCAGCTGCGCTCCGCGCTGGCCGAGTTCGTGTCCTCGGTGGAGGCGTTCGCCAGCAGCTACACCGCGCTGCTGCGCAGCGGTTCCACCATCGCCACCAGCGAGACCGAGACGCTGGTGGACAAGGTGCGCAACCACGTGGTGGACCTGGTGTGCCAGCGGATCGGCATCGTGGACCCGTCGGCGCTGCTGCTGCTGACGCTGCGCGGCTGGGTGGCGCTGGTGGAGACGACGTGCGTGACGTGGCTGGCCACGCACAACCCGCCGCGCGAGGTGTTCGAGCACTGGCTGACCGACCAGCTTATCACCATGGTCAGCACCACCGCGGGCCACAGCGAGCAGGCCGCCGAGGAGATCGCGCCGCTGCTGCGCGAGCTGAGCTGACCGCCGGTCCGCGGCGCGCGCCCATCCCGGGCGACGGCCGAGCCGCCGACCCGGCCCCCACCGAAGCGGCGCGGGCTACCTGCCGAAGCGGCGGGCGGCGCCGAGCAGTTCCGGCACGGTCGCGAACTTGACCCGCGGGCGCCCGGCGCGTTCGCCGCGCTCCCGCTCCGCCTTGTCGATGTCGAGCATCCCGCGGCGGCCGATGGAGCGCGGCGCGCGGGTGCGCACCAGCCGGTCGAACCCGGTGCGCGCCGGTTCGCGGAGGCGCCCGGCGGCCGCGTCGTCGAGCAGGGAGCCGACGGTGTCGCGCGCGCAGCCGCGGTTGGTGCCGATCCCGCCGGACGGCCCGCGCTTCGCCCAGCCCACCACGTAGGTGCCGGGCAGCGGGTTCCCCCCGGTGTCGAGCACCCGGCCGCCCGCGTTCGGCACGGTCGCGGTGACCTCGTCGAACGGCAGCCCGATGATAGGGGTGGCGCGGTAGCCGATGGCGCGGACGAGCAGTCCGGCGGCGATCTCACCACCGTCGCGGACCCGCACCGCGCGCACCCGGTCGTCGCCGCGCACCTCGGCGGGGGCGGCGCCGAAGCGGAACACGAGTCGCTTGCCCGCCGCGGGGGCCGCGGTCCGGTCGACGTCCTCGACGGGGAGTTCGGCGAGCAGTTCCGCCTTGCCACCGGGTTCGGGCTCGGCGAACGCCGTGCGCACTTCCGGCCCGTCCTCGACCACGGCCCGCACTCCCGGCAGGTGGCGCATGGCGTGGAATTCGGGCGCGGTGAACGCGGCGTGCTCCGGTCCGCGCCGCGCCAGCAGCACCACTTCCCGCACCCGGCTGCCGCGCAACCGGGCCAGCGCGTGGTCGGCGATGTCGGTGGCGGCCAGCTCGTCCGGCTCGCTGAGCAGGATGCGCGCCACGTCCAGCGCCACGTTCCCGTTGCCGACGACGACGGCCCGCTCCCCGGACAGGTCCACGTCCAGGTCGGCGAAGTCCGGGTGCGCGTTGTACCAGGACACGAACGACGTCGCGGAGACGCTGCCGGGCAGGTCCTCGCCGTCGATGCCGAGTTCGCGGTCCGTGGCCGCGCCGACCGCGTAGATCACCGCGTGGTGGTGCGCGGCCAGGTCCTCGTGCGTGACGTCCCGGCCGACCTCGACGTTCATGTGCATCCGCAGCCTGGGGTGCTTGTACAGCCAGGAGAAACCGTCGGCGATCTTCTTCGTCGACTGGTGGTCCGGTGCCACCCCGGAGCGCAGCAGTCCGCCGGGCAGCGGCAGCCGGTCGAGCATGGTGATCTCGGCGCCGGTGTCGCGCAGCAGCGCCTGCGCGGTGTAGCAGGCGGCCGGTCCGGTGCCGACGATGGCGACGCGCAGCGTGCCCGGGTACTCCGGCAGCGAGCGCGGGAAGGTCGGCGCGGTCCACTCGTTGGACACGTCCGCGGTCTCGTAGTACTCGCGGTTCATCCGGGCGTATTCGGTGTCGGCGCCGCGCAGCCGGTCCACCGGGAAGATCGCGTCCACCGGGCACGCGTCGGCGCAGGCGCCGCAGTCGATGCAGGCCTGCGGGTCGACGTAGAGCATGTCGGTGCGGCCGAAGTCCGGTTCGTCCGGCGTGGGGTGGATGCAGTTGACCGGGCACACCGACACGCAGGAGGCGTCGGTGCAGCAGGTCTGGGTGATCGCGTAGGCCATGGTGGTTCCTCGTCCGCCCGACGACCGCCAGCGGCAGGTCGTTCCGTCGCTGCCCGGTGCTCCCCCGCGCGGGCCGCCGCGGGCACCGGTCCGCGGCGGCCGACTCCGGGCTCAGATCATGTTGACGCGGCGGTAGATCGCCATCGCCGGGCGGTTCAGCAGGCCCGCTTCGGACAGGAAGTCCATCAGGTGCACGCAGCTGTTGCGCAGCATGGACTTGCGGTGCTCGTTGCGCCGCACCGCGGCGACCGCGCGGTCGGGGTCCAGGCCGACGGAGGCGTAGACCTCCTTCTGCACCAGGTTGGACGCGACGATCTCGGCGACCACGGCGATGAGCAGCGCGCTGGCGTTGCGGCGCACCGGGCCCGCTCCGCGCATGCTCTCCTTGATCTCCTGGCGGGCGAACTTCATGTGCCGCGCCTCCTCCACCACGTGGATCTTGCTGGTGGTGCGCACGATGCCGAGCACGTTCTCGCCGCGCATCCAGTCGCGCTGCATGACGTCGAGGATCTCCTCGGCCACCAGGATGCCGCCGTAGGCGGATTCGGCGCCGGCGAGCGTCTTGAACAGCCGGCCGAGCTGGGCGATGAGCCGCGGCGGCAGGTAGGCGGGGACCTCCATCTTCGCGCAGGCGCGGGCGAACATGATGGAGTGCCTGCACTCGTCGGCGATCTCGGTGAGGGCGAACTGGAACTCGGCGTTGGCGGGGTTCTTGACGTACTGGTCGCGCAGCACCATCTGCTGCAGGATCATCTCGAACCAGATGCCGATGCTCATCACCGAGCAGACCTCGTGCCGGGTGAGCGTGACCCGCTGCTGCTCGGTGAGCTCGTCCCACAACGGCGTGCCGTAGAGGGTGCTCCACTCCGGGTTCAGGCCGTACTCGTCCGGGGGCAGCGGCGATTCCCAGTCGACCTCGGTGGCGGGGTCGTAGGACAGGGTGGCCGCCGAGTCCAGCAACCGCTGCGACACGTCCTCGTCGGCGGCGGTGCGCTGCGCGGATTCCGCTGGTGCGCTGGTCATCGTTGACACCTCCACTGGGCCCTCCCACGGGCCGGGCCGGCTGCGGGCTGGTGGGGTGGCCGGGTCGGGCCGCCACCCCTGTGAGACACGTTGTCATATTAGACAGAGTGTCAATAAGATGTCGAGCCGAGCACCCGATAGCGCCCTGAACTGCGCAAACCTGATCCTCGGCAACCCGGACCACAATCAAGTCAGTCAACTGCCTTACAGTGGCGGGCGAGGCCGACGAAGGGAACGCTCCGATGTCCGTCCTGTCCCGCCCCGCGCTCGCGGTCCTCGCCGCGAAGGCCATGCAGCTCGCCACCGCCCGGGTCCGCGCACCGCGCGACCGCTTCCCCGAATTCCCCGCCCGCACCTCGGAGATCACCGTCCCGACCGCCGCGGGTCCGGCCCGCGCCGTGCTGTACCGGCCCGAGGAGACCGGGGAACCGGCGCCGCTGCACGTCAACCTGCACGGCGGCGGCTTCGTCATGGGGCTGACCGACATGGACGACCCGCTGTGCAGGCTGCTCGCCGCGAGCGCGCGGGTGGCGGTGCTCAACGTGGACTACGCGCTGGCGCCGCAGCACCCGTTCCCCACCCCGCCGCACCAGGCCTTCGAGGTGGTGCGCTGGGCCGCCGAACACGGCGAGCGGCACGGCTGGGACGGCTCCCGGCTGTCGGTCGGCGGGCAGAGCGCCGGTGGCTCGCTCACCGCCGCGGTCGCCCGCCAGGCCTTCGAGCAGGGCGGGCCGCCGATCGCGCTGCAGGTGCTGCACTACCCGGCGCTGGACCTGGTCACCCCGTTCCGGGACAAGGGTTCGCCGCTTCCCAAGCCGATGCTGCGCCCCTGGATGGCGGAGGTCTTCAACGCCTCCTACGTCCGGGACCGGCGGTGGGCCGGGGACCGGCTGCACTCCCCCGCCGCGCCCGGCGACACCACCGACCTCACCGGCATCGCGCCCGCGCTGGTCATCACCGCCGAGCACGACGTGCTGCGCGGCGAGGGCGACCGCTACGCGGAACGGCTGCGCGCCGCGGACGCACTCGTGCACCACCACCTGGTCACCGGCGCCGATCACGGCTACGACGTCCGGGACCAGGACCGGGCCCGCGCGAGCTACGAGCTGATCGCGCGCCACGTGCGGGAGGCGCTGCACCCGCAGCAGGACGCGCGCTGACACCGGAAACCGCCCCGAACCAGGAGAACGCGATGACCCCGCTGTCCCCCGAGTCCACAGTGGCCGAATGGCTCGACCACCCCGCGGGCGGCCCGATCCTGCGCCGGATGCTCGCCGAGAACGGGCAGAGCGCCGGGACGCTGCGCGCCGTGCGGCGGTTCCGGATGAGCAGGCTCGTCGCGCTCAGCGGCGGGCGGCTCAGCGCCGAGGAGGTGGAACGGCTCGCCGCCGAGGCGAACGCGACCGCGCCCGGCGACGCGGTCGACGTTCCCGGCTCGGCCGACGTCCCCGGCTCGGCCGACGTTCCCGGGGCGGCCACCACCGCGCCACCGCCGCGACCGGAAGGGCGGGAGCGCTGCACGCCCGGCCGGTTCACCGGCAGCACCGTCGTCATCACCGGCGCGGGCTCCGGCATCGGCCGCGCCACCGCCTCCCGCGTCGCCCGCGAAGGCGGCCGGGTCGTGGCCGCGGACCTCGACCGGGACCGCCTCGACGCGCTGGCCGCCGAGCTCGACGCGCAGGCCTGGCACCCAGGGCACCCAGGTCCAGGGCACGAGATCGTGCCGGTGCGTGCCGACATCACCGACGCCGACGGGATCGCGGCGATCGTGCAGGCCGCCGACGGCAGGGTCGACGCGCTCGCCAACATCGCCGGGATCACCGACGGGATGGTGCCGCTGCACGAGGTGGACGACGAGCTGTGGCACCGGGTCTTCGAGGTCAACCTGCACGGCATGTTCCGGCTGACCCGGGCGGTGCTGCCGCTGATGCGGGCCGCCGGCCGGGGTTCGATCGTCAACGTGTCCTCGGAGGCGGCGCTGCGCGGTTCGACGGCGGGCGCCGCCTACACCGCGTCGAAGCACGCGGTGGTCGGGCTGACCCGCAGCGCCGCGTTCATGTACGGCCCGGACGGGATCCGGGTGAACTCGGTGGCGCCGGGCGGGGTGGCGACGGGCATCGAGGGCGCGATGAACTCGGCGCTGGGCCGGGAGCGGATCGAGCCGACGCTGGCGGCGCTGCCGGACATCGCCGAACCGGAGCACGTGGCCGCGTCGATCGCGTTCCTGCTCAGCGAGGACTCGGTGAACATCAACGGCGCGCTGCTGCCCTCGGACGGGGGCTGGTCCGTCCAATGAGGACGACCAGATGCCTCGCACCGGCAGCGCCTTGCATTCAGTCAACTGACTGAATTACTCTTGTCGGCACCACCTCCCACCACCAGGAGCCCGCGTGAGCCAGCCAGCCCCGCCGAACGACTCGGCGATCTCCACCCGCCGCACCGGGTTCGGCCCGGCGCCGGACGTCGCCGCGCTGCGCTCGCACGACGGGATCACCCGCATCCGCACCCCGTTCGGCCCGTCCGCCTGGCTGCTCACCCGGCACGCCGATGTGCGCCGGATGCTCGGCGACGCCGAGACCTTCCGCAACGGCTGGGGACCCGAGGACCTCGACGGCGGGCGGCGCGACCCGCGGCAGCTCTCCGGTGAGCGCAGCGGCAACCTGCTCGCGCTCGACCCGCCGGACCACACCCGGCTGCGCCGGATGCTCACCCCCGAGTTCACCGTCCGCCGGATGCGGCGCCTCGAACCGCGCATCACCGAGATCGTCGACGAGCACCTCGACGACCTCGAACGGCACGGGCCGCCCGCCGACCTGGTCTCCCGGTACGCGCTGCCGATCCCCTCGCTGGTCATCTGCGAACTGCTCGGCGTCCCGCCCACCGACCGGCCCGAGTTCCAGGAGCGCACCAGCCGCCAGCTCGACACCACCCTGCCCGAGGAGGAGAAGGTCGAGCTGTCCCGGCAATCCCTCGCCTACATGAGCGGACTCGTCGACCGGGCCCGGCAGGACCCCGGCGAGGACCTGCTCGGCATGCTGATCCGGGACCACGACGCGGAGTTGAGCAACGCCGAGCTGATCGGCATCGGGAACCTGCTGCTCGTCGCCGGGCACGAGACGACCTCGAACATGCTCGGCCTCGGCACGCTCGCCCTGCTGCGCCACCCCGAACAGCTGCGGCTGGTGCGCGACGAACCGGACCACGTCCCGGGCGCCGTCGAAGAACTGCTGCGCTGGCTCAGCGTGGTGAACAGCGGGTCGCCGCGGATGGCGACCCGGGACGTGGAGTTCGCCGGCGCCACGATCCGCCGCGGCGACCTCGTGTCGTTCAACCTGCCCGCGGCCAACCGCGATCCGGAGCTGCTCGACGATCCGGAGCGGCTGGACGTGGCGCGGTCCGCGAGCCCGCACGTCGGTTTCGGGCACGGCATCCACCACTGCATCGGCGCTCCGCTCGCGCGGATGGAGATGCGCATCGCGTTCCCCGCGCTGCTGCGCCGATTCCCCGAGCTGCGGCTGGCGATCCCGGACGACGAGGTCCCCTTCGCCACCGACCACGCCATCTACGGGCTCAAGGAGCTCCCGGTCGCCTGGTGATCGACCGCCGACCCGCTCCGCTCGGCACGTCGCGCCTCCAGTCGGCCGCGCGTCGAAGAGGGGCCGAGCACCTGAGCGACCGGCACCGCCGGTCCTCCGCGCGAGGAGGGCGCCGAGGTTCCGCCGCCTGACGCGCCCAGCGGGGACATCGGCAGTGGCGCTAGCGGGCGGCGGCCACCAGGTCGGTGATCGCCACCTCCAGATCGGGCGGGCGCAACGGGTTGACGCTCACCCAGCCGCCCGCCGAGCCGATCCGCAGCCGCCCGGCCGGACCGTCCACCCAGGACAGTTCCGTGCGGTCCCGGACCGCGCCGGACCGGTCGCGACGGGCGGCGCCGAGCTGGCGCAAGATCCTCGGTGCCACCGAGCGGGACCCGGTCTTCAGCGCCGACCGGGGCGGTTACCGGTTCCACGGCGCCGCGGTGCTGGACTCGGCTCGACGGCTGGCCGCCGCGGCGCACCGCGCGCAGCAGGCCGGAGACGTCCGCCGTCCGCCGAGCCTGGCGTGCAGCGCGGCGATCCGCGCGCCGTCGCGGTGCGAGGCGAACCGGCTCCGGGTCCGGTTCGGCGAGCACCTGCCGAAACCGCTGCTCGGCGAGCGGCCCGGCCACCACCTGGCGGCTCCGCTTCGCCCTCGACGGCGATCCGGTGGCGCGCGCCCGCTTCCTCGGGCCGGAGTGCGGTTGGTGCACCACTCCTGATTGGACGGTGGCGACCCGCGGCTTCTGATCTCGCCGGGGCGTGCATTGCCAACCCCGCGCAACAATGGTTAGGCTAACCTAACTAGAGCAGGACGCGGTCGATCGAGCAGGCCCGCTCGCAACCCGACGGAGGCACCATGGCGTGGAGCAGGACCCCGCAGGACATCTCGTTCAGCACCTTCGACCTGAACTGGGGTTTCCTCGCCATCCGGCCCATCGACGTGCGCAGCGACGTGACGCTGCTGCACCGGTGGCTGATCGATCCGCGCACCACGCCGCGCTCGCCGAGCCGGGTGTCCCGGGTGCGGCGGCTGCTCGAAGCGATGCTGGTGGATCCGGAACGGCGCCTGTACCTCGGGTTCCGCGACGACATCCCGGCGTTCCTGTTCGAGACGTTCCGCCCCGAGCACGATCCGCAGGCGCCGCGGCCGGGCGCGGTCGGCGTCCGCTTGCTGTCCACCCCCGGCGAGGACGAGGCGCACGGGTTCGCCACCGCGGTGCTGCGCACCATCGCCAAGCTCGTCCTCGACGACCCGGCCCACGACCGGGTCGTGCTCGAGTCCGATGTGGCCGAAGCGCGGCTGACCCGGCTCGCCGCCGGTTTCCACGCCGAGCAGCGGATCACCGCGCACGGCAGGGAGATCTTCGTGAGCACCTGCTCCCGCGCCGACCTGCGCGCCGAGTACGACCTGGAGGCCGCGGGCTGATCAGCCCGGTTCCCGGTCCAGGCCGAGCCGGGCGAGCCTGCGGGCGCGCACGTGCGGGTCCGCGCGCGGCACCGGCTCCAGGAAGATCTCGTCGAGGTCGGGGAACCGCTCGCGCAGCTCGTCGTCCAGCTGCACGCACAGCCGCTCCACATCGCCCGCGGTGAGGCTGTCCCGGAAGTCGAGCCGGGCGCACAGCAGCACCCGGTCGGTGCCGGTCATCATCGTCATCAGCTCCACGACGGCGCTGATGCCCTCGTGCCCGTCGAGGTGATCGCGCACGCCGCGCACCAGCTTCGGACCGGCGGCGCGGCCGATCAGCAGCCCCATGTTGGCGTGGCCGAGCGCGTAGGCGACCCCGGCCAGCAGCACGCCGATCAGCAGCGACGCCACGCCGTCCCACACCCCGGAGCCGGTCAGCTGGTGCAGGCCGACGCCGGCGAACGCCAGCAGCAGCCCGATCAGCGCGGCCCCGTCCTCGAAGAACACGGTGACCACCGTCGGGTCGTCGCTGCCGCGCAGCCAGCGCAGGAACGTGGTGCCCTCCGCCTTCGCCTCGGCGCGGACCTGGAGCACGGCCCGCAGCCACGAGGTGCCTTCGAGCAGGAACGCGCCGCCGAGCACCGCGTAGGCGACCCACGGCAGGGTCTGCTCGGACTCGCCGCTCGCGACGGTGCGCACGCCCTCGATGATGGCGAACACCCCGCCGGAGACGAAGATCGACACGGCGGCGATCAGCGCCCAGAAGTAGCGGGCCTTGCCGTAGCCGAACGGGTGGCGCCGGTCGGCGGGGCGGGACGAGCGCCGCAACCCGGTCAGCAGCAGGCCCTGCGTGGTGGTGTCGGCCGCCGAGTGCGCCGCCTCCGCCAGCATCGCCCCGGAGCCGGTGATCAGGCCCGCCACCAGCTTGAGCAGCCCGATCGCCAGGTTCGCGCCCAGCGCGAGCAGCACCGTCGCCGTGCTCTCCCCGTTCTGCTCCTCGGCCATCGGGCGATCGTAGAACAGCCGACCGGCCGGGGACGCGCATCGCACCGCGGGCAGATCGGGTGCGCTGCTAGCGTCGGCGGATGGACATCCTGCAGTCGGTCGACGTCGAGCGGATGCGGCAGCTGCGCGCCCGGGGCGAGTTCTTCTGGCTGGACCTGACGGACCCGACCGGCGACGAGCTGACCACCGTCAGCTCCCTGTTCGACATGCACGCGCTGGCCATCGAGGACAGCCACGAGTTCGGCCAGCGCGCCAAGATCGACGAGTACGAGCACGGTTCGCTGCTGGTGTTCTTCGGCGCCGAACCCCGCGAGCACGGACGGCCCGCACTGGTCGAGGTCCACCTGCACCTGTCCGAGCAGGCGCTGATCACCGTCAAGCGGGCGAAGCTGACCGCGGTGGACGACGCGGTGCGCCACCTGTCCGAGAACCCGCCGGAGCGGCTGGCCGAGGCGGTGCACGCGGTCCTCGACGCGCTCACCGACAGCCTGCTGACCGCGCTCGAAGGCTTCGACGACGACATCGACGAGCTGCACGACGCGGTGGCGCTGCAACCCACGCCCGCCACCCGCAGGCGGATCTTCGCGCTGCGCCGCCAGCTGTCCCGGATGCGGCAGGTCGTGGTGCCGCAGCGGGACCTCCTCGCGCCCGGCGGCACCGTCCTGGACGTGGTGCCCGCGCTGCGCGGTTCGGCGGCGTCCATCCGGGACGTGCACGACCACCTGGACCAGGCGACGCGGCTGCTCGGGTCCTACCGGGAGCAGCTGGCGAGCCTGCTCGACCTGTACCTGGCGGAAGTCTCCACCCGGCTCAACGAGTTCATGCGGCGGCTGTCGGTGATCGCCACCGTGTTCCTGCCGCTGTCGTTCTTCGTCGGCTTCTTCGGCATGAACTTCGGCTGGATGCAGGACCAGATCGCGCCCGCGTGGACGTTCTTCGTGTTCGGCATCGGACTGCTGGTCGCCTCCGGCGCGGTCGTCGCCTGGTACCTCCGCCGCACCGGGACCCGCTGATCTGCGGGCCTCCACCGGGACGACGGGCTCGGCGGAATCCGGGAGTCCGCCGTTCCGGGCGGTTCCGGGCGGTAGTGTCGAACGATGTCCTTCGACGGACCCCGGTCCGCCTCGCTGATCGACGAGACGCGGGCCTTCTACGCCCGGCGCACCCCCGGCCGCGGCCCGAGCGACGCGGTCGAGCTCCGGTCGATGCGTGCGGCCGCGCCCGCTCCCACACCTTCGGACCCGCCTGCGCGGACCGAACTCGCGGACAGCGGTGGGCATGCGGTCCCGGTCCGGGTGCAGCTGCCGCGCGCGGGTTCGCCGGCGGGGGTGCTGCTCGACATCCACGGCGGCGGCTTCTACCTGGGGTCGGCCGCCGACCACGACCTCCGGAACCAGGACCTGGCGGACGCGCTCGGCATCGCGGTGGTCGGCGTCGACTACCGGCTCGCACCGGAGGATCCGTGGCCCGCCGCACCCGAGGACTGCGCGACGGCGGCCCGGTGGCTCGTTGACCACGCCGCCCGGCGGTTCGGCACGACCCGCCTCGCGATCGGCGGGTTCTCCGCGGGCGCGACGCTGGCGATGACCACCCTCGTGCGGCTGCGCGACCGGGGAGTCGACGCGTTCGGCTCCGCCGTCCTCCAGTTCGGGACCTACGACCTGAGCGGGCGGACGCCGAGCGGGCGGTTGATCGCCGACGAGTACTTCATCGAGGCGTACGCGGGCCGCGCACCGGACCGCACCCACCCGGACGTGTCGCCGATCTACGCCGACCTGTCCCGCCTGCCCCCGGTGCAGCTGATCGTCGGCGCCGAGGACGTGCTGCTCGGCGACAACCGCGCCATGGCCGCGCGCCTGGCCGCTGCCGGTGTCGACGTCGACCTGCGCGTCTACCCCGCCGCACCGCACGGCTTCACCGCCCACCCGACCCCGATGGCCGACGCCGCACGCGCCGACCTGCGGCAGTGGCTCGCCGAGCGCCTAGCCCGGTGACGAGCGGGACCGGCGGCGCGGCGCCTCTTCGCCGGAGACCGAATCCGCTGCTCGGCGCAGGCGGAAGAATGCCGGGCCGCCGGTGCCCGTCGCCGACGTGCCGCGGGGCGGCTCGATGCGCGGGCTACCGGCGGGTGGCGGCGGCTCGGGCGTCGTGGGCGTGGATCCAGTTCAGGGTGGTGCCGATGCCGGTCAGCTGGTCGTCGCGGCGGGCCGCTTCCGCACCGTCGGGCAGGTGCAGCAGGTCGGAGGCGACCCAGGAGCTGCGCTGCACCGCGCGGGTGCGGGCGCGCCGCAGCCGGGCGTAGCGGCGCAGGGCGGTGCCGCGGTCATCGGCGCGGAGGCATTCGGCGAGGGTCACGGCGTCCTCGATGGTCTGGTTCGCGCCCTGCCCGTGGTGCGGCAGCATCGCGTGCGCCGCGTCGCCGAGCAGCACCGCGCCGCCCCGGTACCAGCGGTTCAGCGCCCGCTGCCCGAACAGCGCCCAGCGCTGCGGCAGCGAGGTTCGCTCGACCAGTTCCCGCACGCCCGGGTGCCAGTCCGCGAACCGGTCCCGGATCTTCGCCACCGGCACGTCCTCGGTCCAGCCCGGCGCGGACCACTGCTCGGGTTCGTGCACGACGGCCAGGAAGTTCACCGTGGAGCCGTCGCCGATCGGGTAGTGCAGCAGGTGCGCTCCCGGGCCCATCCAGAACTGGATGGCCTGCGGATCGGGCAGCGACGGCAGCTGCTCGACCGGCACCAGTCCGCGGAATCCGCTGGTGCCCGAGTAGGTGGCGGGGTCCTCGCCGGTCACCCAGCGCCGGACGGCGGAGTGCACGCCATCGGCGCCGACGACCACCTCGGCTTCGGTGGCTGATCCGTCGGCGAATTCGAGGCGGTGGCCGGAACCGGACGCGGAGATCCCGACCAGCCTGCGGCCGAGCCGGACCCGGCCCCCGCATTCCGCGGCGAGCAGTCGTTGCAGGTCGGCGCGGTGCACGCCGTAGTACGGGGCGCCGAAGCGGCGTTCGTAGTCGGCGGCGACCGGGTGGTCGTGCACCCGGGCACCGCTGTCCCAGCGCCGGTAGATCAGCTCGGTGGGCACCGCGCCGCAGCGGGCCAGCCCCTCGCCCAGGCCGAGCTCGCGCAGCACCCGGGTGCCGTTCGCGGACAGCGCCACGGCCGCGCCGACTTCGCGCAGCTCGGAGGCCTGCTCGTGCACTTCCGCGTCCACTCCGCGCCGCCGCAGCGCCAGCGCGAGCGTGAGCCCGCCGATCCCGCCGCCGATGATCGCGACCGGTGCCGCCATCAACCTGCCACCCCGATTCCCACAAGATCGTTCGTGTACGTACGGACACTGCGGAGCATCTGCCCGATCGCCCACCCGGTCAAGACCCCTTGGACGCCCGTCACAACGCCGGCCTCCCGAACCCGTCGCCCGGCCCCGCCGACGGAGGAACCCGCGAGCCCGCCCGGAACCACCGGCGGGTTCAGGGCGATTCCCCTGCGAGGAAGCCGGTTCCACCGCATCCGGGCGCGGCAGGGAAGAGCGCAGCCGCACCCGAAGGGCCGGACGACGAAGAACCACCGAACGCCGGCCCTCGAACCCCGCTGCACGCTTCCCGTCAGGCGAACCCGTCGACCGCCCGCTCGGCCCGGCCGCCCGCGGGTCCTCCGCGGCCTCCTCCGAAGGACGGCGTTCTCCCTGCGGCAGAGCGACGATCCCGCAGCCGGAAGAACGCCGCCGATCCGCCTCCCGGCGCCCCCAGCGGCGAACGGGCGAGCCGTCAGACCACCCAGCGGTACGGCGTGGTGGTGGAGACGGCGCGCAGACCGGAACGTTCGAGGATCGGACGCGAGTGCGCCGTGGAATCGCTGTGCACCAGCGACTTGCCGAGCTCCAGCGCGGCCCGCGCCCGCGCGGCGGTGAGCGCCCGGTAGATCCCGCGGCCGCGCCACTCCGCACGGGCGGCGCCACCCCAGATCCCGGCGAAGTCGGTACCGGGCACGGGTTCCAGCCGTCCCGCGCACACGATCCGCCCGGCGGCCTCGGCGACCCACAGCTGCATGCCGTCGTCGAGCGCGAGCCTGTGCAGCACCGCGTCGGCGGAGGCGGCGGAGACAGGTTCCCCGAACACCACGTCCTGCATCGCGCACATCGCCCGCACGTCCGGCTCGGCCGTCACCCGGCGCAGCGCGACGCCCGCGGGCAGCGGCACATCGGCGATGAGCGACCGGACCGCGCCGAGCATGATGGATTCCGGCGGATCCGGGATGAATCCGGCCGCGAGCAGGGCGTCGTGCAGGCCGGGCGCGCGGTCGTGGCCGCGGGTCTTCCACTCGACGCGCTCGATCGCCGGGTCGGCCCGGTAGTGCGCGAGGACCTGGTCGACCAGCCGCCGCACCTGTTCGGCGTCGGCGCCGCCGAGGTCGCGGCAGGTGACGAACCCGCGCCCGCCCGCGTAGGTGGCCAGCCGCAGCGGGCCGAGCCGGGTCACCGCCGATGCGCCGGGGATCTCCGCGTCGGTGCGCAGCTGGTCGTCGTAGGCCGCGAGCAGGGTCGCCGAATCGTCCACGCCGATCATCTTCGGCGGCGCGACCGGGGCGGACAAACGGTTTTTGCGCGCGGCGGCGCGGTTCCCGGGACGGGCTGGACGGTTCCCCGGACCCGGCCGGACGGTTCCCCCGGGCCCAGCTAGACGGCCCCCGGGACCGACCGACCGGACGGCCGCCCAAGGACCGGCCGAACGATTCCCGGGGACCGGCGGCGCGACCGCCCGCTCCCGGACACCACGGCCCCGGAGGCCGGGAGACGCCCGCTGAACGGCCGACACGGTCACTGTTCGCACCCAAGTGGACCGTTCGTTCACTTACCGAACACCCCATTCGGAGTAGCTCGCATCCATCCCGGGGCCGTGTCAAGGATCGGGTTCCCGATACATCCTCGGAAAAACCCCTCGACGCGAGTCTTGACGCGGCGAAATCCCCGGGTCCACAATACGCTCGTTCCGTTCATATATTGAACGTTCTGTTCCTAGAACGAACACCTGAATCCCCTCCCGCGGTGAGCGCCTCCGGGCCACCACCGCGACCCCGCCCTGCCCACCGGCACGAACGCGCCCGGTCCGCCGAGCGCCGCACCGACGACGAATGGAGTGCAGAACCGTGACCGAAGAAACCGACGTCATCGTGGTCGGTGGCGGTGTCTCCGGCCTCATCGCGGCTCGCGAGCTCAGCGGGCGCGGGCTGCGGGTCACCGTGCTGGAGGCCAGGGACCGGCTCGGCGGCCGGGTGTGGACCGACCACCGGCTCGGCCGCGACCTGGAGATCGGCGGCACCTGGCTGCACTGGGTGCAGCCGCACGCGTGGGCCGAGGTCAGCCGCTACGGCCTGGAGGTCACCCGCGGGCCGCGCCCGGAGGAGGCCTACTGGCTGGCGGGCGACGAGGTGCGCACCGGCGACCTCGACGAGTTCATGCGGCTCATCGACCCGGGGATGCGGCGGCTGCTGGACGAGACCATGCGGCGCATCCCCCGCCCCGACCGGCCCGCGGCGGGCGCCGAGATCGCCGAGGTCGACGGGTTCAGCGTCCAGGACAAGCTCGACGAGCTCGACCTGCCCGTCGAGGAGTACCGGGCGAACGAAGCCGCCTGGGTCGGGCACTTCAACGCCCCGCTGCAGGACGGCGCGTTCACCGCCGCGCTGCGCTGGACCGCCGCCACCGCCGGATCCTGGCACCTGATGCACGAGGCCTCCGCCGTGTTCCGGCTCGCCGCCGGGACCAAGGCGCTGGTCTCGGCGATCGCCGCCGACGCCGACGCGGACATCCGCACCGGCACCGAGGTCCGGCGGATCGAGCACGACGCCGACGGCGCCACCGTCACCACCGCCGCGGGCGACCGGCTCCGGGCGCGCCGGGTGGTGCTGACGCTGCCGCAGAACGTGCTCGGCGACCTCGACGTCTCCCCCGCGCTGTGCGCCGAGAAGCGCGCGGCGACCGCGGAGCGGACCGCCTCGCGCGGGGTGAAGGCGTGGATCCGGGTCCGCGGCCCGATCCGCCCGTTCTTCGCCTACTCCTCCGCCGAGCACCCGCTGTCGGTGGTGCGCACCGAGTTCAACGGCGAGGAGGACGCGGTGCTGGTCGCCTTCGGCGCCGACTCGGAGCGGATCTCCCCGAACGACATCGACGCCGTGCGCGCCGCACTGCGCGTGTGGCGCGACGACCTCGACGTGCTCGAGGTCTCCGGGCACGACTGGATGGCCGACCCGCACTCGCGGGAGACCTGGCTGATGCAGCGGCCGAACCAGCTCACCCGGTACTTCGAAGCCCAGCGGCGCCCCGAAGGCGCCCTCCACTTCGCGGGCGGCGACGTCGCCTCGCTGTGGGCGGGCTTCATCGACGGGGCCGTCGAGAGCGGCCTGCGCGTGGCGCGCGAAATCGGCAGCGACCTGCGCTGAAACACCCATGACCCGCACCGGAAGAGGAGGCACCACCATGGCACCGTCGACTTCGATCATCGAGCCGCGCCAGTTCCGCGACGTGATGGGACATCTGCCCACCGGCGTCGTCGTCGTGGCCGGTCGCGACCACGAGCGCGGGATGCCCGCCGGGCTCGTCGTCGGCACCTTCCAATCGCTGTCGCTGGACCCGCCGCTGGTGTGCTTCAGCGTCGCCACCAGCTCCCGCAGCTGGCCGAAGATCCGCCCGAGCGGCTTCTTCAGCGCCAGCGTGCTCACCGACGGGCAGGACGCGGTGTGCCGCGCGATGTCCGGCAAGCAGGAGGACAAGTTCGCCGAGGTGGACTGGCAGGAATCCGCCGACGGCAGCCCGCAGATCATGGGCGCGCACGCCTGGATCGACTGCCGCACCGTGCAGGAGCTCGAAGGCGGCGACCACCTCATCGTGATCGGCGAGGTCCGCGGCATGGCCACCGGGAGCGGTGACCCGCTGGTGTTCCACCGCGGCAGGTTCGGCGGCTACCGCGAACCCGTGCACGCCTGATCGTTCCCCGGCACCGCCGGGTCCTCTCCCGCTTGATCGTTCCCCCCGGCACCGCCGGGCCCTCTCCCCGCCCCGGACGGGCCGTCGCGCGACGGCCCGCTCCCCGGCACGCCTCCTCCCCCGCGATCGCATTGGAGCCGATGATGTCTCGCCGCATTCGACTGTTCGCCTTCGACTTCCAGGGCCCGGCGCACCTGTCCGCGGGGCTCTGGCGGCACCCCGCCGACCAGAGCTCCCGTTACAAGGACGTCCGCTACTGGACCGAGTACGCGAAGATGCTGGAGGAAGCCCGCTTCGACGGCGTGTTCTTCGCCGACAACGCCGGGTACCACGACATCTACGAGGGCAGCGCCGCCGGCGCGCTCGCCGACGCGGCGCAGCTGCCCGCGAACGACCCGGCGCTGGTGATCTCGGCGATGGCCGCCGCCACCGAGCACCTCGGGTTCGGGCTCACCGGGTCCACCACCTACGAGCACCCGTACGCGCTGGCCCGGAAGTTCGCGACCCTCGACCACCTCACCGACGGGCGCATCGGCTGGAACCTGGTGACCTCGTACGCGGGCAGCGCGGCGCGCAACCTCGGCAACGGGCTGCTCACCCCGCACGACGAGCGCTACGACGTGGCGGCCGAGCACCTGGAGGTCTGCTACAAGCTGTGGGAGAACTCCTGGGAGGACGGCGCCGTGGTCCGCGACGCCGCGAGCGGGACGTGGGCCGACCCGGCGCGGGTGCACGACATCGAGCACCGCGGGAAGTACTTCACCGTGCCCGGTTTCGCGCTGTGCGAGCCGTCCCCGCAGCGCACACCGGTGCTGTTCCAGGCGGGCGGGTCCTCGAAGGGCCGCGCGCTGGCGGCCGGGCACGCCGAGGGCGTGTTCGTGAACTCGCTGTCCAAGACCTCGCTGCGGCGCCAGGTCGACGCGCTGCGCGCCGAGGCCGCCGCGTTCGGCCGGGACCCGCGGTCGCTGCGGGTGCTGCAGATGCTCAACGTCGTCGTCGCCCCGACCGACGAGCAGGCGCACGCCAAGCACGAGGAGTACCGCAGGCTCGTCAGCTACCGCGGCGCGATGGCCCGCTACAGCGGCTGGACCGCGCTGGACATGTCCCGGTTCGACCCGGACGTGCCGCTGCGCCACGTCAAGACCGACGCCGGGCAGACGATGGTCGACCTGTTCTCCAAGCTGGACCCGGACAAGGAGTGGACGCCGCGCGACATCGCCGAGTTCATCGGCATCGGCGGCAGCGGCCCCACCATCGTCGGCTCCCCGCGGACCGTCGCCGACGAGCTGCAGAGCTGGATCGACGAGGCCGACATCGACGGCTTCAACCTCGGCCACGCGGTGAAGTACCAGGACATCGCCGACTTCGCCGAACTCGTCGTGCCCGAGCTGCAGCGCCGCGAGGTGATGTGGACCGAGTACGAGGGCCGCACCCTGCGGGAGAAGCTCTACGGCCCCGGCACCGTGCGCCTGCCCGCCGACCACCCCGGCCGCCGGGCCGGCCACACCCAGCTCGCCGCCGCGATCTGACCACCGGAGGAGGAATTCCGTTGCACGACCAGGACATCCGCGACATCGCGACGGTGCTGCGCGACGCGCGCACCAACCGGATCCCGGTGCCCGCGCCGACCGGCAAGTGGCCGGAGCTGGACGCCGACGCCGCCTTCGCGGTGCAGCGGCACAACGCCGAGCTGGCCGTCGCGGGCGGCGACCGGATCGTCGGCTACAAGCTCGGCAACATCGCCAAGGCCATGCAGGCCGCGTTCGGGCTGGACCAGCCGGACTACGGGTACCTGCTGGCGAGCGGGTTCGCGCCCGAGGGCGTGCCGATCGGGCGGGACCGGTTCATCGCCCCGTTCGTCGAGCTGGAACCCGCGTTCCTGCTCGGGTCACCGCTGCGCGGGCCGAACGTGACGGTCGCCGACGTGGTCCGCGCCGTGGACTGCGCGATGCCGGCCATCGAGATCATCGATTCGCGGGTGCAGGACTGGGCGATCTCGCTGCCGGACACCGTGGCGGACAACGGTTCCACCGGGGCGGTGCTGCTCGGCGGGACGCCGCGGCGGCTCACCGAGCTGCGGCTGAGCGACACCCGGGGCGCGCTGCGGCTCGACGGCCGCGAGGTGATGGCGGGCAACACCCGCAACATCCTCGGCAACCCGCTGGCCGCGACGGCGTGGCTGTGCAACCGGCTGGCCGACTACGGCATCGGGTTCGAGGCCGGGCAGGTCGTGCTGCCGGGCAGCTGCCTGGAGGCGGTGCGGGTGGACCGGGCCGGGCACTGGGCCGGTGAGTTCACCGGCTGGGGGACGGTCGAGTTCGAGATCACCGAGTGACCTCCGCGCAGGTGACGGCGGGGTTCCGGGGCGCACCCGGAACCCCGCCGCACGCGCTAGTCCTGGTCCGCGGTGGAGATCCCGGTCAACGCGCGGCCGGTCGTCTCCGGCGCCAGCACCTGCGAGACGACGGCGCCGACCACGCAGATCCCGGCCGCGACGAGCATCGTGGTGGCGGGTCCGAGGTCCTGCATCGACCACGGGAACAGGAAGGTGCCGATCGCGGCGCCGACCCGGCTGACCGCGGTGGCGAACCCGGTGCCGAGGCCGCGCAGCTCGGTCGGCAGCACCTCGCCCGGGTAGACGCCGGTCAACCCGGTGCACATCGCGTTGGCGAAGGCGAACACCAGGAAGCACGCCAGCACCAGCACCGGCGGCGCCGAGGACCACAGCGCGATGACCACCAGCACCACCGCGCACACCCACTGCTGCGGGATGGTCAGCATCCGGCGCCCGACCCGCTCGATGAGCAGGCAGGCGACCACGACACCGGCCAGCGCCACCCCGTTGACGCCGATCGCGCCGACCAGCCCGTCCTCGCCGAGCCCGTAGCGGGCGAGCACGCTCGCGGAGAAGGTGGCGATGGCGAAGTACGGGGTGACGGTGCAGAACCAGAACACCGAGATGAACGTGGTGGAGCGCCAGTGCTCGCGGGAGAACAGCATGCCGAACCGGCCGGGCCGCTGCTGCTCCTCGAAGATGTCCGCGCGGTCGGCGCGGTCGGCGATCCAGGTGTCGGCGATCCGCTCGGCCTCCTCGGTGCGCCCCTTGCTCATCAGCCACCGCGGCGATTCGGGCACGCCGAGCCTGCCGAAGAACAGGATCACGGCGGGCACGGTGCTGGTGCCGAGCACGAGCCGCCAGTCCGCGTCGACCGCGGTGAGCGCGAAGCCGACGATGAAGGCGCCGACGAATCCGATGTACCAGGCCACTTCGGCGAACGACAGGCACCGGCCGCGCAGCCGCGCCGGGGCGAACTCCGTCATCAGCGGCCAGCTGATCGAGTACTCGGCGCCGATCGCGACGCCCATCAGCAGCCGAACGAGGAACAGCTGCCAGCTGGAATCGACGAAGAACTGGAGCACCGAGCCGACCACGAACAGCGCCAGGTCGAGGGTGAACATGGGTTTGCGGCCGAACCGGTCGGCGAGCCAGCCGCCGAGCGGCCCGCCCGCGAAGATGCCGATCAGCGCGGCGGCTCCGATCAGGCCTTCGCCGTACACCGACATGTGCAGGTCGGTGGTGATGGCGCCGATGACGGTCCCGACGATGCCGAGCACGTACCCGTCGATGAACATGCCGCCCGCGACGACGAGGGTCAGCCGGATCAGGAACCGCTTCCGCTCCTCCGGCGTGCGGGTGGCGGCGACTGCGGTGGTGGTCACCAGTGCGCTTCCTTCCTGGTGGAGCACCCGCGAGCGCGGTCGGTGCGCGGCGGCGGGTGCGCAGCGGTGCGGCGGCGGGCCGCACGGTCGGGGGTGAGCGCGCGGCACCGACCAGCCACAAGCGCGTTCACCATGTGAACATAACGGCCGAGGATCCTTCGCGAAATCGACGACGGAGTCAAGGATCCGCAGCGATCCTCCCGATTCCGCCCAGGTCGGCGAACCGAACAGGCCGACCCCAGAACCGGACACGACGTCCACCATGTGATCACGGAGGGTGCCGAACCGAACACCGACAGCCGCGGCACCTCGTCGTGCCCGCTCCATATCCGGAACGCCATGCCCGGAACGCCGCGCCGGACCGTACCGGTCGCCGCGCACCCGGCCGCGCCCTCCCCCCGACCCGACCAGGGGGGACGCGCCCACCACGCCACCGCGTCCACGAAGTGAACGCGGCTGTTAGGGTGGCCGCACGGCGCGGGCCGCGCGGCCCGCGAACGGGCCGAGGCGGGGAGGCGGAAGCGGTATGGGCGACGAGGACACGCCCGAACAGACCGGCATGGTCAACAAATCGGTGACCAAGGCCGTGCGCCTGCTCCGCGAGATCGCCGCCCAGCCGCGCAACGGCGCCACCGTCACCACCCTCGCGAAGGCCGCCGGGCTCAGCAGGCCCACCGCGTTCCGGCTGCTCTACAGCCTCGAACAGGGCGGGCTCGTCGACCGCATCGACACCCACTACGTCCTCGGCTGGGAACTCGCCCGGCTCGGCCGCTCCGCCGACCCGTACGCGGGCCTCGTCGCGCACGCCCAGCCGCTGCTGGACGAACTCGCCGACTCGTTCAACGAGACCGTCACCCTGTCCATCCCGAACGCGCAGGACGGGCTCGACCTGGTCGCCGAAGCCGCCGGGTCGCACGTGGTGGGCGTGCTCACCAGCAACCTCGTCGGGCAGCACTACCCGGTGCACGCCAGCTCCACCGGCAAGGTGCTGCTGGCCGACCAGCACGTGGAGAAGCTCCGCGCGACGCTGCCCGAGACGCTCGAGGCCTTCACCCCGGACACCATCACCGACCGCACCGCGCTGCTCAAGGAGCTGGAGCAGGTGCGGGAGCAGGGCTTCGCGATCATCGACAACGAGCTCGAGCACGAACTGCTCTCGCTGTCACGCCCCATCCGGGACAGTGCCGGAACGCTGGTCGCCATCCTCACCCTCAACGGGCCGCGCAGCCGGTTCGGCCGCGCCCGCATCCCCGAGGCGCTGCAGCACATGCAGCGGATCGCCGACCGGCTCACCGAGCTGTTCTGGCGCGACTCCCTCGCCGGCTGACGCCCGGTCCCCCCTTGTGGAGGTAGGGCGGGCCCTGCCACCGCGCATAGAATTGCCCGCGCTCGAGTTGTGATCGTTTCTGCACTTTCACCGAACTCAGGGGGCGCGCGTGCGGTACGGCGTGGGGATCGATCTCGGCACGTCCTTCACCTCGGCCGCGATCAGCGGCCCCGGCGGCACCCGCATGGTCCCGATGTCCCCGGCGGTGATCGTGCCCTCGGTGGCCCGCCGCGGCGACGGCGGCATCCTGCTCACCGGGGACGCGGCGGCGGATTCCGGCGGCGATCCCGCCGCCACCAGCCGGAACTTCAAGCGCCGCCTGGGTGATCCGACCCCGCTGGTGCTCGGCGGCGCCACCTACTCCCCGGCCGCGCTGATGGCCGCGCAGCTGCGGGACGTGCTCGCCACCGTCACCCGGATCTCCGGGGAACCACCGGGCTCGGTGGTGCTGACCTACCCCGCCATCTGGGGGCCGTACCGGCGCGAGCACTTCACCGAGGTGCCCCGGCTGGCCCGGGTCGCGGACTTCCGGTTGATCACCGAACCGGAGGCCGCGGCGACGCACTACGCGGGCGAACGGCGGCTCGGCGACGGGGAGACCATCGCCGTCTACGACCTCGGCGGCGGCACCTTCGACTCCACCGTGCTGCGGATGCGCGGCCGGCAGGTCGAGATCCTCGGCACCCCGGAAGGCGTCGAGCACCTCGGCGGCATCGACTTCGACGAAGCCCTGTTCGCGCACGTGGACCAGCGGCTCGACGGCGCGATCAGCGCGCTCGACCCGGCCGATCCGGCGGCCGCGGCGGCGATCGCGGCGACCAGGGCGGCATGCGTGCGCGCCAAGGAGGAGCTGTCCACCGAACCCGACGTGCAGGTCGCCGTGCCGCTGCCGTCCGGGACCCGGGAGCTCACCGTCACCCGCCGGGAGTTCGACGAGATGATCATGCCGTCGGTGCGGCTGACCATCGACGCGCTGCGCCGCACCACCGCCTCCGCCGGGCTGCGCGTCGAAGACCTCTCGGCGGTGCTGCTGGCGGGCGGCTCGTCCCGGGTCCCGCTGATCGCGCAGGTGGTGGAGCAGGAGTTCGGGAAACCGCTGCGGGCGACGCTGCACCCCAAGTACACCGTCGCGCTCGGTGCCGCGCTCATCTCCGGCAGGCCCGCACCGCGAACCGAGCCCGCACCGGCGCCCGCCGCGACACCGGGCCTGGCGGATGCGCCGACGACGCGCACGCCGATCCCGCCTCCCGCGCCCAGCACGGCGCCCGAGCAACCGACGGTGCGGGTCGCGGCACCCGCCGGGCCGCCGCCCCGCCGGAAGTGGCTGTGGCCCGCGATCGCGGCCGTCGCGGTGGTCGTCGTCGGCCTCGTCGCCGTCCTGGCCGTCGCCACCCGATCCACCGCTCCCGGCGGCCCGCTGCCGCTGTACGAAGGCGGCGCGGTCGCCGAATCCTTCGGCGGCTACCTGGGATCCGACAGCAACTGGAGCGGCACCGCCATCCCGCCGGAGGGCATCGCGCACCCCGGCGAGATCGCGGCCACGCCCGACGGGGACGGGATGCGGGTGGTGTGGAGCGGGGATTCCACCGCGCAGGTCTACCTGCAGACCACGAATCCGGAGGGCTCGCTGGACCTGCGGCCCTACGTCGACGGCGGTGGCGCGCTGGTCTTCGAAGCACGGCTCAACGCGGAACCGGGCGACGGCGCGGCGGAGATCGCCGAGCACTGCCACTACCCGTGCGCCGGCGCGCTGCCCGCCGCGAAGCTGTTCGGGGACCTGCCGGTGGGGCGGACGACGACGGTGAAGATCCCGCTGACCTGCTTCACCGCAGCGGGCCTGGATCCGGAGCGGGTGAACACGCCGTTCCTGGTCTCCGCCCAGCGGCGCCTGGACGTCACCTTCTCCGAGGTGCGCCTGGAACCCGACACGGCGGAGGACCCGGACACCAGACCCTGCACGTCCATCCGCTGACGCCCCGGATGAGCCCCGTCGAACGACCAGCGGACCCGGTGATCTCCCTCGACCGCGCGGCCGATCTCTCGGCTCCGGAACTGGCGGAGCTGACGGCGCTCCGCCACGCGGTGTACCCACCGGCGGACGAGGCGGACTGGGCGGGCGCGGATCTGGAATGGGCGGGGGCGCACTGGCGGGTGCGGGTCCGGGCGCCGGACGGCTCGCTGGTCTGCAACGTCAGCCTGCTGGTGCGCACCGGTGCTGAGGCCGGCCGGGAGGTGACGATCGCCGGGGTCGGGGGTGTGCAGACGCATCCCGGGTACCGGCGCCGCGGCTACGCGCACGCCGCGCTGCGGGCGTCCGAGGCGCACTTCCGCTCCCGCGGTGACGTCGATTTCGGGCTGCTGGTCTGCGATCCGCCGCTGCTGCGCTACTACGCCGAGCTCGGCTGGCGGGAATTCACCGGGACGCTGCTGGTGACGCGGTTCGGCGAGCCGACCGAGTTCGTCCTGTCGCCGGTGATGACCCTGCCGGTGGGCGGGGCGGCTCCGGTCGACGGCGTCATCGACCTGGGCGGGCCGCCGTGGTGAGGCCGAGCACCGCGCCACCGCTGTTCGCATCGACGCCCCGAGGTGAGCGGCTCGTGCGACCGGAGTGCACGGACCGGTGAGGCGGGCACCGTCAGGCGGCGGTGCGGAGACCGGCGATGAGGACGTCGACGAGGCGGCGGGCGTCGTAGCGCGGGTCGCCTTCCGCGCCGATGCACAGGTTCCCGACGCCGCGCATCAGCTCGATGGCCTCCAGGTCGGCGCGGATCTCCCCGGAACGCGCCGCCGCGGCGAGCAGTTCCGCGCACACCGGCAGCAACCGGTCCAGGAAGTAGGCGTGCAGCGCCTCGAACCCGTCCTCGTCGGAGCGCAGCACCCCGGCCAGCCCGTGCTTGGTGACCAGGAAGTCGACGAACAGGTTGATCCACCGCCGCAGCGCGGCGTACGGGGTCGCGCAGCTCTCCAGCAGCACCGGCCCCGCCTCGGCGCACGCTTCGATCTGGTGCCGGTAGACGGCGATGATGAGGTCGGACCGGGTCGGGAAGTGCCGGTAGATCGTGCCGGTGCCCACCCCGGCCTGCGCGGCGATGTCCCGCACCGGGGCTTCGACGCCGGAGCGGACGAACACCGCGGCGGCCGCGTCCAGCAGCGTCTTCTCGTTGCGCTGGGCGTCCGCCCGCTTGGGCCGCGCCGCGCCGTCCTCTGCGCCCACCGTGCTCCCTCCCGATGCACCCTTGCCATGCGGAACGCTGTTCCGTATAGTTTCCGGAGTGCGGTTCCGCTTGTTCCATGATGCCAGAGCCGGGTGACGACCGGAACGACTCGGCCGCACTCGACCCGACCGGAGCACGAGGCCCACGCGGGAGCGGGGTCGCGAGCCGCTCACCCGCACGACACTCCTCCGGCGCGACTCGGCACGCCTCCTCCGCAAACCCAGCACCAGCGGCACTTCCGCTCAGCGAAGCCGCCGAGCCGACCACGGCCGGGAACCGCCCGGCCGACCGGCGGCGACCCGGCCGCGCCGCCGGACCGAACAGGACCTCGCACGCCCCTGCCCGAACAATCCCAGCAGCCGACCCACGACAGAAAAACGGAACTCTGTTCCTCTTGATCGCCAACTTCGGAGCCCCGACATGACGAACACCCCCAGCTTCGGGATCATGACCGCACCCCAGAACGTGCACCACCGCGACCTCCTCGCGGTCTGGCGCGAGGCCGACGAGATCCCCGAGATCGAGCACGCCTGGCTGTTCGACCACCTGATGCCCATCGGCGGCGACCTGGACGGCCCCGCCTACGAGGGCTGGACGGTGCTCGCCGCGCTCGCCGCCGCCACCCGGCGGCTGCGCGTCGGCGTGCTGGTGACCAGCAACCGGTTCCGCCCGCCCGCGATGCTCGCGAAGATCGCCACCACGGTGGACGTGATCTCGGACGGCCGGCTCGACTTCGGCATCGGCGTCGGCTCCCGGCCGGACCACCCGCTGGCCCGCCGCGAGTACGCCGCGCACGGCATGCCGTTCCACGACACCGCCCGCGCGGTCGGCGCGCTCGACGAAGCCTGCACCGTGATCCGGCGGCTGTGGACCGAGGACGCGCCGTTCGACTTCGACGGCGAGCACGTGCAGCTGACCGGCGCGTTCGGCAACCCGAAGCCGGTGCAGCGCCCGCACCCGCCGATCGTCATCGGCGGCCGGTCCCTCGCGACGCTGCGGATCGTCGCCGCGCACGCGGACGTGTGGAACATCCCCGGCGGCGACATCGAGGACGTGACGGCCCGCAGCGCCATGCTGGACCGCCGGTGCGCCGAGATCGGCCGCGACCCGGCGGAGATCACCCGGTCGATCCACCTGGCGGTGGACTACGAGCGGCCCGCCGCCACTCGCGACTCGATCGGCGCGGCGGTCGACGCCGGGTTCGGCCACGTCGTGCTGGGCCTGCCCGCGCCGTTCCCGCCCGGCGTCGCCCGCTGGGTCGCCGACGAGCTCATCCGCTGACCGGCCGCTCCGGCAGGAACCGGACGTGCGGATGTCCGTCCACTTCGGACACTTCGCAGCGGACGCCGTAGACCTCGGCGATGGTCCGCTCGGTGAGCACCTCCCGCGGAGTGCCCGCCGCCACCACCCGGCCGCCGGAGAGCACCGCCAGCTCGTCGCAGAACATCGCCGCCAGGTTCAGGTCGTGCAGCGCGATCACGCTGGTCACCGGCAGCCGCCGCACCAGCGCCAGCAGGTCCAGCTGGTGGGCGATGTCCAGGTGGTTCGTCGGCTCGTCCAGCACCAGCTCCCGCGGTTCCTGCGCCAGCGCCCGCGCGATCTGCGCGCGCTGGCGCTCCCCGCCGGAGAGCCCGTGCCAGCGGCGGTGCGCCAGCCCGGCCAGCCCGGTCTGCTCCAGGGCGCGGCGGACGATCTCCTCGTCCGCCGCGTCGTGCCCGCCCCAGCCGCTGCGGTGCGGGGTGCGGCCGAGCGCGACGACCTCGGCGACGGTGAGGTCCACATCGGTGCCGACCTGCTGCTCGACCACGGCGACCCGCCGGGCCAGTTCACGGCGCGGCCAGCGGTCGGTGGTGCGGTCCCCGACCACCACCGTCCCGCTCGCCGGGCGGCGCAGTCCGGCGAGCAACCGCAGCAGTGAGGACTTCCCGGACCCGTTCGGCCCGAGCAACCCCACCGTCCGGCCGGGTTCGACGCGCAACCGCACCTCGTCGAGGATCAGGGCTCCCCCGGCGGACCAGGACACGTCGTGCGCGGTCAGGCTCACGAGACCCTCCCCCGCTTCGCCAGCAGCACCGCGAACGCGGGCACCCCGACGAGGGCCGTGACCACGCCGACCGGCACCTCCTGCGGAGCGGCGATCGTGGTGGCCAGCACGTCCACCCACACCAGCAGCACCGCGCCGAGCACCGCCGTCACCGGCAGCAGCGCGCGGTGCCGCGGCCCCACCAGCAGCCGCGCCGCCTGCGGCAGCACCAGGCCGACGAACCCGATCGCGCCCGCGGCGGCCACCAGCGTCGCCGCCAGCAGCGCCGTCGCCACCAGCAGCACGATCCGCAGCCGCTGCACGTGCACTCCGAGGGAGGCCGCCGCGTCCTGGCCGAACGCGAACGCGTCCAGCGCCCCCGCGCGGGCCAGGCACAGCACCAGGCACGCCGCGCACACGATCCCGGCCAGCACCACGTCGTTCCACCGCGCCCCGGACAGCGAACCCAGCAGCCAGAACAGCACCCCGCGGGTCTGCTCCGCGTCCGCCGACGTGATGACGATGTAGGAAGTGAGCGCGGAGAACAGCTGGGTGCCCGCGACCCCCGCCAGCACCGTGTGCCCGGCCGCGCCGCCCGCGATCGTCGCCAGCAGCAGCACCAGCGCGAACGCCACCAACGCCCCCGCGAACGCGCCCGCCGTCAAACCGATGGCCCCGGCACCCAGGCCCAGCACCACCACCGACACCGCACCGGTGGAGGCCCCCGCGGACACGCCGAGCAGGAACGGGTCCGCGAGCGGATTCCGCAGCAGCGACTGGAGAACCGCCCCGCACACCCCCAGCCCGGCCCCGCAGATCGCCGCCAGCAGCGCCCGCGGCAACCGCAGCTGCAGCACGATGCCCTGCCCGATCCGGGACACGCCGGTGTCCACCAGCCCGAGCCGGTGCCCCACCACGCTGCCGACGTCCGCGACCGACAGGTCCGCGGGTCCCAGGGTGACCGCGGCGGCGATCGACAGCAGCAGCGCCGGAATCCCGGCCAGCACGATGGCGGAGGCGGGCAGCCGCCCCGCCGTCACCGCTGCCGGTCCAGCTCGACGAGGCGATCCGCGAGCCGCTCGATGCCCTGCACGGTGCGGAGGCTGATGTTCAGCTCGGTGCCGGTCATGCTCAGCAGGTGGTCGTCGCGGACCGCGGCGAGCCGGGACACCGCCGGATCCTCGTGCAGGAAGCGCTCCTTGGCCGCGAGCCCGTCGCCCTCGCCGTCGCGGGTGAGGTCGCCGAGCACCAGCACGTCGGGGTCGCGGGCCAGCACGTCCTCCCAGGACACCTGCGGCCACATCGAGGTGACGTCGCCGTAGGCGTTGCGCACCCCCAGCTCCCTGGCCATGATCGCCGGAGAACCCGTGGAGCCCGCCACGTACGGGGATTCGGTGCGGGCGAACCAGAACAGCACCGAGGTGTCGCCGCGCGAATCCAGCCCGGCGACCTGCTGCCGCGCCGCCTCCACCCGGCCGCGCAGCTGCTCGGTGAGCGCCCGCCCCCGTTCGGAGACGCCGAACAGGTCGGCGATGTCCTGCACCTCCTGGTAGATGTCGGCCAGCTGCACCGGTTCCGGCAGCGGCGCCTCCTCCGGCAGGCAGTTGCTCGGCGACAGGTAGGTCGGCACGCCGAGCTCGGTGAACCGCTCGCGGTCGGCGACGCGCTCATCGGTGAACATGGCCTGGTACCCGGCGAGCACGATGTCCGGTTCGGTGCCCAGCACGGACTCGAACGACGGGGTGTTCTCGGCCAGCTTCGGCACCTGCGCGTTCGCGGCGGCCAGCGGCGGGTCGATCGGCTCGGTCCAGGTCGCGGTTCCCACCATCCGGTCGGCCAGGCCGAGGGAGAGCATGATCTCGGTGGTCGACTGGTTCAGCGACACCGCGCGCCGCGGCGGCTCCTCGACGGTCACGTCGGCACCGCAGTTGCGCAGCGTCGTCGAACCGGCGCCGGAAGAGGGGCCGGCGGCGGGGGCGGCGCAGGAGGCCAGCACGGTCGCGGTCAGCGCCACCAGTCCGGTCCGGAACGCGCGGGTACGCGAGAACGGCATGTCACGTGGTTCCTCACCCCGGGCCCATGCGCGGGGCCCGGCAGGCTGCGACCCGGCACCGAGCTCGGTGTCCGGGGAGCCAGCCAGGTCTTCGGGCTCGGGTTCCCCGGGCGAGGTCACCTTCCCGGACCGGTGGTCCAGTGGTCGCGGCCGTGCAGCCGTTCCTCGCCCATCGCCCCTACCGCTGCGCGTCAGCTCCGGCTTCCGACCGGATTCCCTGCCCTCGCGGGCGCGACTGGCTCCCGAGCACCCTAACCGGACATACCAACCCATCATCAAGGTGATTGAGGGCGCCGCCACTCGTTCTGCTTTCGGGGTGGGTGGCGGAACCTCAGCTGGCCCCTCGCTGCGGGATCGTTTTCGCAGGTGGCTCCGCCACATGTGAAAACGCCGTCCTCGCGAGGAAAGCGCTGAGAACCCGTGGCGGTGCCGGGTGCTCTGGTGGTCGCTGATCAGCTGCTTCGCCACTGATAGGACACGAGCGAGACCCTTCCGCGCTCGCATCGGCGTCAGGTCGGTCGCAGCATTTCTCGGATGTGGGCTGGTGCGGGGGTTCGGTCTTCGAAGAGGCATTGCATCTGGTAGCCGTCGGCGGTGGCGGCGAGCCGGTCCGCCGCCGGGGCGGGCAGCACTTCGGCCAGCTTGTCCCGCAGGTGGACCAGCGAGGCGCGGCTCACCGCGCGGAACTCCGGGTCGCGCATCCCGAGGACGTACAGCTCGTAGGTGACGACGCTGGTGCCGCGCTCCGCGGTGAGGTGGTGGTGGATCAGCTCGGCGAGCCGGGCCACGACGGTCTCGGCGGTGACCTCGCGCAGCCACTCGTCCAACGAGTCGGCACGGAACCGCAGCACCCGCCTGCTCGCCTCGATCAGCAGCGCCCGCACCGAATCGAAGTGGTAGGCGACGGAACCGACGGGCACCCCGGCCCGCTGCGCGACGGCGCGCGCGGTGACGCGGGCGGTGCCGCCGTCGCGGATCAGCTCGATCGCGGCGTCCACGATCCGCTCCCGGCGTTCGGGATCATTCGGGGTGTTCTTCGGTCGCACGGCGTTCCTCCCGCGAATCCCGCTTCGCCAGGTTGATCATCGCGACGCCGCCGATCACGCAGCCGACGCCGAGCCATGCCGCCGGGGACAGGTGGTCGGCGAACAGCACCGAGCCCAGCAGCGCGACCCCGGCCGTTCCCGCGCCGGTCCAGATCACGTAGGCCATGCCCAGCGGGATCACCCGCAACGCCCGCGCGAGCAGCACGACCGCCGCACCGTAGCCGATCACCGCGACCGCCGACGGCACCGGCGCGGTGAACCCTGCGGAGGCCCGCAGCGCCAGGGTGGCGACGATCTCCAGCGCGATGGTGCCCGCGAGGTGCGCCCACGCCCGCCGCGCCGCGCTCATCCGCCCATCCCGGTGCCGAGCAGCGCGATGCCGAGCAGCGTCACCGCCATGCCGCCGAGCTGCACCCGGTTGGTGCGCACCGCGAAGAAGACCCGGTCCACCGCCACCAGCACCACCGCGGCGGCGCCGGTCCACACCGCGTACACCAGCCCGACCGGCAGCCGCTGCACCAACCAGGACAGCAGCAGGGTCGCCACGGCGTACCCGGCGATCGCCCCGATCCCCCAGCCCCAGCGGGTGAACCCGCGCGAGGCTCGGGTGCACAGCGACCCGCACAGCCCCGCGACGATGGCCAGGCACAGCACCAGGAACGTCATGCCGACCAGAGTATGTACGCCTGTTCATACTTGGCAAGGGGCCGTCCGCCCGGCCCCTGCGGCGTCGGCGTGCGGTGATCGGTCAAGCTGGTCACCGGGGCCGCACCACCCGCTCGGCGGCTGCCCGCGCGCCGGTGGTGCGGTACTGACGAGCAGGGGATTCCTGGGGAGGAAGCATGGGGCTCGACGACGGGCCGGGTGCGGTGCGGGCGGGTCGCGCGGCGCGCGCCGTGCTGGCGGGCGCGCGGTCGTTCCGCGCCGCCGCGCGCGGGCTGCTCGCCGAACCGGACCGGCTGCGCGAGCGGGCCCGGCGGCAGTACGACGCGTTCCGGCAGCGGGAGGCGTGGGAACGGCTGCGCGCGATGCCGGTCGGCAGGCTCCGCGACGCCGCGCGGACCAGGCTGCGGCTCGGCGAGCTGGAGCGCGCCGGATACCGCACCGTCGCCGACGTCGCCGCCGCGACCCCGGAACGGTTGCAGGCCGTGCCCGGTGTCGGACCGGCCACCGCGCAGGAGGCCGCGGCCGCCGCCGCGCGCCTCGCGCGGGCGAGCGCGCAGGACGTGGTGCTGCGCATCGACCCGGACCGGCGCGACCCGGAGCACGCCGCGCTGCTGGCGACCGTGCGGGCCTGGGAGCTCGCCGGGGAGCGGATCTCCGCGCAGCAGGAGGAGATCCGGCGCGGGCTCGCCGCGCTCGACGAGCTGGAACCGGTGGCGCAGCGGACCGGCAGCAGGCTGCGGATGTGGTTCACCGGCGCCGCCCGCCGCGGCAGCGCGCTGGACGCGCTGGCCCGGCTGGACGGGCTGCTCGCCGAACCCGGCATCCGGCGCGTCGCCGCGGCGGCGGAGAACTCGGGCGCCGAACCTCCCGCGCAGTTGTGGCGGGACTACGAGCGCCGCGCCGCCACCTACAACACGCTGCTCGCCGAGCTCACCGACCACGCCGGGACCGGCGCCGCGGCCACCGGACAGCTGCCGCCGGAGCAGGAACGGCAGGTCACCGCGACCGGGCTGGACACCGGCCTGCTGCGCGTCGCGCTGCGCGGCTACCAGGCGTTCGGCGCGAAGTTCGCGCTGGCGCGGCGGAAGTCGATCCTCGGCGACGAGATGGGGCTCGGCAAGACCGTGGAGGCGCTGGCCGCGATGGCGCACCTCACCGCCCGCGGCGGCACCCACTTCCTGGTGGTGTGCCCGGCCGGGGTGTTGATCAACTGGGTGCACGAGACGTCCCGGCGCAGCGCCCTCGTCCCGCACCCGCTGCACGGCCCGCACCGGGACGCCGCCACCCGCGAGTGGCTGCGCGATGGCGGGGTCGCCGTCACCTCCTTCGACACCCTGCAGCGGCTGCACGGGGTGGCGGCCGCGCCGTTGGCGATGGTCGTGGTCGACGAGGCGCACTACGTGAAGAACCCGCACGCGCAGCGCTCGCAGGCGGTCGTGTCGCTCGTCGCGCGGGCGGACCGCGCGCTGCTGCTCACCGGAACCCCGATGGAGAACCGCGTCGAGGAGTTCCGCACCCTCGTCGGCTACCTGCAACCGGAGCTCGCCGCCCGGCTCGACGCGCGGGACGCGCTGGCCCCCGGCCGGTTCCGGCGCGCGGTCGCACCGGTGTACCTGCGGCGCAACCAGGACGACGTGCTCACCGAGCTGCCCGAGCTCATCGAGCTGGAGGACTGGGTCGAGCTCACCGGCGCCGACGACACCGCCTACCGGAACGCGGTGGGCGCGGGCAACCTGATGGCGATGCGGCGCGCCGCCTACGAGCAGCCGGGTTCGGCGAAGCTCGCCCGGCTCCGGGAGATCGTCGAGGACGCCGCGCAGCAGGAGTGGAAGGTCGTGGTGTTCACCTTCTTCCGCCCGGTGCTCGCCGCCGTCCGCGACGCCGTCGGGCCCGCCGCGATGCCGAAGAACCTCGACGGGGACCTCACCGACAAGCAAGGCCTCGTCGACGAGTTCTCCGAACGCGACGGGCACGCCGTGCTGCTCGCCCAGATCGGCGCGGGCGGCACCGGGCTCAACATCCAGGCCGCGAACGTGGTGGTGCTCGCCGAACCGCAGCTGAAGCCGAGCGCCGAGGAGCAGGCCATCGCTCGCTGCCACCGGATGGGCCAGACCCGCAAGGTCCACGTGCACCGCATCCTCGCCAAGGACACCGTGGACCAGCGGCTCCGCGAACTCCTCGACGGCAAGTCACGCCTGTTCGACGCCTACGCCCGGGAGAGCGCCGCGAAGCTCGCCGACCCCGAGGCGCTCAACACCCGCCCCCTCGACGAACGCCTCCTGCACGACACCTCCGTCCCCGTCGAACGCCGCATCGTCGACGTCGAACGCCACCGCCTCGGGCTCACCACGTGACCGGGAGGGCGTGGAGGCCGAAGATGGCCGCGTCGTTCTTGAGGGGGATCTCGTCGAGCGCGGTCGTGGGGCGCAGGCCGGGGACCTTGCGGAACAGCGTGTTGTAGACGATCTCCAGTTCCATCCGGGCCAGGTTCTGGCCGAGGCACTGGTGCGGGCCGTAGCCGAACGCGACGTGCTGGCGGGCGCCGCGCTCCACGTCGATCTCCTCGGGGCGCTCGAAGGCCGACGGGTCGCGGTTGGCGGAGCCGCCGAGCGCGAACACGCCCTCCCCCGCCTTGATCCGCTGCCCGCCGATCTCCAGGTCGTCCTTGGCGATCCGCACCGTGATCAGGTCGGTGATGCTGAAGTAGCGCAGCAGCTCGTCCACGACCTCAAGGGTGCGGCCCGGTTCGGCGATGACGCGGTCCCGCAGCTGCGAGTTCTGCATCAGCGCCAACGAACCCAGCGAGATCATGTTGCCGGTGGTGTCGTGCCCCGCGGTCAGCAGCAGGAACGCGAGGTCGACGAGTTCGGCGTGGTCGTAGGAGCGTTCCTCGGCGGGTTTCGCCGCCTGGCGGCTGAGCAGGTCGTCGCCCGGCTCCTTCTCCTTCGCCGTCACCAGGTCGTCCAAGTAGGACTGCAGGTCGAAGAAGGCGCGCTGCCGGGCCAGCGGCGGCTCGGTGGTGTTGAGCATCGTCGAGGTGCGGTCCTCGAAGAACTCGTGGTCGGCGTAGGACACGCCGAGCAGTTCGCAGATCACCAGCGACGGCACCGGGAACGACAGCGCCCGCACCAGGTCGGCCGGTCGCGGCCCGGCCAGCATCGCGTCCACCGCGTCGTCGACGATCTGCTGGACGCGGGGGCGCAGCGCCTCGGTCTTGCGCACGGTGAACTCGCCGACGACGGCGCGGCGGGCGCGGGTGTGCACCGGCGGGTCCATCCCGGCCAGCGACAGGGTGGAGTCGTTGTCGCTCTTGGCGAGCTCCACCATGTGCGGGAAGTCCGGGTCACCGCGGTCGGAGCTCAGCCGCGGGTCGATGAGCGCCTTGCGCACGTCCTCGTAGCGGGTGACGATCCACGCGTGCTTGCCGGTGGGCAGCAGCACGCGCTGCACCGGCGAGTTCTCCCGCAGCTCCGGGTACTCGTCCGGCAACCGGTACGGGCACCTCCGCGGCGGCGGGAACGCCAACGCGGTGTCGTCGTGTTCGACCATCTCGGCCACAGCAGACCATCCCTCATCACGATCGGCGGGGAGGTGAACGGCCCACCGGCCCGCGTTCCCGGGGCGGGTGGGCCGTTCACCTGGGGGGACGCGCGGAGATCAGGCGGGCTTCTCGGCGGTCAGCAGGACGGAGCCGAACTCGTCGACGTCGACCATGTCGGCGGGGCTGAACTTCTTGTCCGCCTCCTCCTGGAACACCGGGTCGAGCTGGTCGTTGGCGGCGCTCATCTGCTGGAAGGTGGGGCGCACGCTCTGCTCGGTGATGTCGAGCAGCTCGGCGAAGCGCAGCCCGGCGCGGCGCAGCATCGGCAGGTAGTCGTCACCGTCGGCGAGGGTCATGATGAAGTCGCGCAGGCAGCGGTCCACGTGCTCCTGCTTGTCCGCGGGAATCGGGCCGCGGGCGAAGAAGTCGGTGAGCGTGAGCCTGCCGCCGGGCTTGAGGACGCGCTGGACCTCGCCGAGCACCTGCTCGCGGTCGGGCATGTGGAAGATCGACTCGATGGCGATGGCCGCGTCGAAGGAGTTGTCCGGGAACGGCAGGTTCATCGCGTCGGCGTGCTGGAACTCGACCTGCCCGGACAGGCCGGCGGCCCCGGCGAGCTCGGTGGCGCGGCTGATCTGGTCCCGGCTGATCGACACACCGGTGACGTGCGCGCCGGTGCGGCTGGCGATGCGGCTCGCGGGCTGGCCGAGCCCGCAGCCGACGTCGAGCACGCGGTGCCCGGCCTGCAGCCGCAGCCGCTCGGTCATCATGTCGGTGAGCCGGTCGGCGGCCTCCACCAGCGGCACCTCGGTGTCGTCGAGGTCCCAGAACCCGAGGTGCAGGCTGCCGCCGGCGCCTTCGGTGTCCAGGGCGGTGAGGCGGTCGTAGAGCAGCCCGACCTCTTCGGGGACGGACAGGGTGGCGTTCTGGGCGGACATGGTGGCCTTCCTTCTGTTCTCACTGGACCGGATCGGGTCGATGGCGTCCGCGCGATCGGCGGTGACCTGATGTCCGGAGGTCGTTGCTGTGCCGGGGGAACGAGTGTGCGTCGGTATCGGTTCTTCGCTGTGCCTGGGAAACGATTCCGAGTCGGTTGACGGCGCTGAGCCGGATGGACGGTGCTGAGTCGGGCGGGCGTTGCCGTGTCGGGTGAACGGTGCTGAGTCGGGCGGGCGTTGCCGTGTCGGGCGAACGTCGCTGTGTCGGGCGGGCGTTGCCGTGTCGGGCGAACGGTGCTGTGCCGGGGAATCTCCGCCGTACCGGGCAACGCGGCCGCGCCGGAGTTTCCTAGCCGCACCGGGGCGGACCACGCCGTGCCGGAGTCCGGGTGTCGCCGGTCCCGCAGCCGAAAACCGTTGCGGCGAAGGGAATCGCGGCTCGATCGACGCCTCACCCCTGCCCCGGAAACTACACCGGACGCGGATCGGAGTGGGGCGGTTGTGCGGATTCTGGCGGAAGCACTGGGGAATTCACTGGTCTTGATCTCCTGATCGGCTCAGTCGACGCGCACGAGGGTCTTGCCGGTGTTCTTCCCGCCGAGCATGTCCAGGAAGGCCTGCGGGGTGTTCTCCACGCCCTTCACCACGGTCTCCCGGCAACGCACGTCGCCGCGGGCGAGCCAGCCGCCCATCTCGGCGAGGAACCGGTCCTTGACGTGCTCGTAGTGGCCCACCAGGAATCCGCGCATCGTGATGCCCTTGCCGATGGCCTGCATCAGGTTCCGCGGCCCCACCACCTCCCCCTGCTCGTTGTACTGCGAGATGGCGCCGCACAGCGCGAACCGGGCGCCGGGTCTCGCCAGCAGCAGGGCGGCGTCGAGGTGGTCGCCGCCGACGTTGTCGAAGTAGACGTCGAACCCGTCCGGGGAAGCTTTGACCAGTTGCTGCCAGATCGGCCCGTCCCGGTAGTCGAAGGCGCGATCGAACCCGAGTTCTTCGGTCAGGTAGCGCACCTTCTCCGGTCCGCCCGCCGAGCCGATGACCTTGGCGGCGCCGCGCAGCTTCGCGATCTGCCCGACGATCGAGCCGACGGTGCCGGCCGCGCCGGAGACGAACACGGTGTCACCGGGCCGGAACTCGGCGGCTTCGAGCAGCCCCGCGTAGGCGGCGTGACCGGGCATGCCGAGCGCGCCCAGGTACGCCTCGGGCGGCGCGGCGCCGGTGTCGACCCGGGTGGCACCGGCGGCGCCGACGACGGCGTACTCCCGCCACCCGAGCCCGTGCAGCACCACGTCACCGGCCGACAGCTGCGGGGACCGGGAGACGAGGACTTCGCCGACGGCGCCGCCTTCGAGGGGTTTGCCGATCTGGAACGGCGGCACGTAGGTGCGCACGTTGTTCATCCGCCCCCGCATGTACGGGTCGACGCTGAGCACCAGGTTGCGCACCAGCACCTGGCCGGGCCCGACCTCGGGCAGCTCGGCGCGGGCGACGGTGAAGTTCTCCGGGGTCGGCGCCCCGTCGGGCCGGGAGGCCAGCCGGATCTCGGTTCCCGTGGTCGGGACGGTCATCAGGTCCTCCTCGTGTCAGCCGACGGCGGCGGGTTCGGGGCGCGGGCCGAGGGTGGCCTGCCAGTGCTCGACGGCGGCGCCGATGGTGTCGACGGCGCCGTCCAGCAGCAGGCGGCCGATCTCGTCGACGTGGCGGTGCCGCCACTCGTGCAGGGCGGTGCCCCGCACCCAGTCGTTGAAGGCGCCGAGCGCGGGTCCGGTGTGCACCTGGCGGTTCACCTTGTCGTGCTCGTCGCCGCTCATCGCGAGCTTGGTGCTGTAGTGGAAGTACCAGCGGAACAGCTGCGCCAGCTTCAGCTTCGGCTGCCGCTCCGCCTGCTCGATCTGCGCGTCGCGGCCGCGGGAGCGCAGGTAGGCGCACACCTCGTCCCACACCTCCTCCGCGCTGCGGCGGAAGTAGGTGCGTTCGATGAGCTCCCTGGTGCGTCGCGGGATCTGCTCCCAGCCGTCGTAGTGCGCGTGCAGCGCGAACAGCTTGTTCGCCCGCGTCGGGAAGAACACTCCCTTGCGCAGCACCTGCACCTGGGCGCCCATCTCGAACATGTCGCCCGCCGGGGCGTAGCCGGTGTCGTCGACGCCGATGTCCTGCAGCACGTCCTTCACCGGCGCGCTCATCGCCGATTCGGCTGTGCACTGGTTGATCGAGCCGGTGAGCACGTAGTCGGCGCCGAGCAGGAACGCCGCGGCCACCGCGGACGGGGTGCCGATGCCACCGGCGAGCCCGAGGCAGATCGGTTCCGCGTAGCCGTGGTCCCGCACCGCGCGCTGCCGCAGCTGCAGCATCGCGGGCATCAGCACCGCCGCGATGCCGCCGTCGGTGTGCCCGCCGGAGTCGGCTTCGACGGTGAGGTCGTGGCTCATCGGTACCTGGGCCGCCAGCCGCACCTGCTCGTCGGTGAGGGCGCCCTCCGCGCGCAGATCGTCCAAGATGGACCGCGGGGGCGGCGCCAGGAACTCGGCGGCGATCTCGGGGCGGGACACCTTCGCGAGGATCCGGTGCTCGCACACCGGTTTCCCGTCCGGACCGGCGCGCAGCCCGCTCGCGCGGAACCGCACCAGCGCCGGGGTGATGCGGACGAACGCGGAGGCCTCGACGGTGCGCACGCCGAGCCGCAGCAGCAGTTCCACCTGGTCGCGTTCGGCGGCCGGGTCATCGTGGTCGGCCAGCAGGTTCACCCCGTAGGCCCGGCCGCCGGGCAGGCCGCGCTGGATCTCGCGGACGCCGCGCTCGACCTCGCCGGGCGGGAGCCCGCCGGTGCCGAACACGCCGAGCATGCCGGCGCGGCCGAAGCGCACCACCATCTCCGGGGAGGCGACCCCGCGGTACAGCCCGCCACCGGCGTACGCGTAGCGCAGTCCGTGGCGGCGGCGGAACACCTCGCTGCCGAGGTGGGTGGCCCGCTCGTCGGCGGTGGGGAGCCCGGTCGGCACCGCCGGCGGTGCGGAACTCCCGTCGACCGGACCGGTTCGCTCCGGAGCGCGGGTGCGCGCCGGTTCCGGGCTCGGTGCCGGTTCCGGACGCGGGGCGGTTTCGGCCACGGGTTCCGGACGGGATGCCGGTTCCGGTCGCAGCGCCGGTTCGGCCCCCGATCCCGGACGCGGTCCCGGGTCGGCCACGGCTTGCGGTCGCGATCCCACATCGGACACCGGTTCCGGACGCGATACCGGTTCGGACACCGCTTCCGGTCGCGGTGCCGGTTCCGGCCTCGGGACGGTTTCGGCCACCGGTTCCGGTCGCGGCGCGGCGCGGATCTGCTCGACGAGCTTGCCGACGACGCGCCCACCGAGCTCCACGAACTCGGTGACGCCCGCGTCGAGCAGGTGCCGCACGCCCTCGGTCCAGCGCACCGGGCTGACCACCTGCTCGGCCAGCAGCCGCGCGGTCTCCCCCGGCGGGTACGGCAGCGCGGTGGCGTTCGCGATCACCGGCACCCGCGGGTCGCCGAGCCGGAATTCCGCCAGGTACCGGGAGAACTCGTCCTTCGCGGCCGCCATCAGCGGCGAGTGGAACGCGCCGGAGACGTTCAACCGGGCGCAGCGGACCTCGCGGGCCTCCAGGTACGGCACCAGTTCGCCGACCACCTCGACGGCGCCGGAGACGACCTGCTGCGCGGGCGCGTTGTCGTTGGCCACCACCAGCGATCCGAACCCGCCCTCGTCCAGCAGCTCCCGCAGCCGCGGCGGCTCCAGGCCGAGCACGGCGACCATGCCGCCGCCGCGGGTCTGCGCCATCAGCTCGCCCCGGCGCCGCACCAGCCGCAGCCCGGTGGCGAAGTCGAAGGCGCCCGCCGCGTGCAGCGCGCAGTACTCGCCGAGGCTGTGCCCGGCGTACCGGTCGGCCGCGCCGCCGTCCTCGCGCCACCGGCGGTGCGCCAGGGTGCCGACGACGTACAGCGCGGGTTGCGTGCAGCGGGTGTCGCCGAGCTCCTTGTCCGGGTCCTCCAGGCACAACCGCCGGATCGAGCGGCCGAGGATCTCGGAGGCCTCCTGTTCGGCGTCCGGGTAGGCGTCGAACAGCTCCGCGCCCATGCCGCGCCGCTGCGCGCCCTGCCCGGGGAAGATCACCGCCCGCATCTCAGCGGTCCCCTTCCGGGCCGTACAGCCGGTCGCAGAGCCGCATCAGCTTCTCCAGCGAGGCCGGTGCGGTCATCACCTCGGAGTGCATCGAGGTGTCCACGTCGATGGTGAAGAAGTCGTCCATCCGTTCCGGCCAGCCCAGCCAGTAGTCCGTTCCGTCCACTGTGGTCAGTTCGTCGTTGGGGAACAGCACCATGTAGTCGCGGAAGGCGCCGAAGAACTCGCGGCTGTTGTTGCGCAGGTAGTAGCAGCTCAGCCCGTCCGGCTTCGGCAGCGGGTGCAGCTCGTAGCGCTCCGCCTGGGTGGCCTCCAGGTAGCGGGACAGCTGCCGGACGCGGGACCGCAGCTGCGACTCGGTCTTCTTCACGCCGCGCTCCAGCGCCTTCGCGATCAGCGAGTCCAGGAACGCCGGGCCGTCGAGCGCGGTGTCCACCTCGTCGCGGCGCAGGATCGGCATCCCGCCGCTGTGCGACTCGAAGCTGTTGTTGCCGAGGATCAGGTTGACCGCGCGGAAATCGCTGACCTTCCCCACCACCTCGGGGCTGAAGTCGCCCCCGACGATGATCTCGTTGGCCCGGTTGGTGGACTCCGCGTCGAGGGTGTCCAGCATGACCAGCGTGCGCACCTCGGCACCGCGCAGCTGCAGCTGCCGCACCACCTCGTAGGCGAACAGGCCGCCGAGGGAGAAACCGCCGATGTCGTACGGCCCCTCGGGCTGCACCGACAGGATCAGGCCCGCGTAGAACTCGGCCATCGCGATCTGCCCGGTGAGGATCTCCGTGTCATCGATCCACCCCTTCGGCTGGATGCCGTAGAAGGGGCGCCGGGCGCGGGCGGCGACCGGGGCGTAGGACTCGACGCCGCCGTTGCCGTGGTGCACCCAGAAGATCGGGCGGCCCTCGGTGACGCCGTTCATCCGGACGAGTTCGGGGAAATCGGTCGCCGGGACCGCTTCGGTGCGCGGGGCCGGGATCACCGGTGCGGGCGCGGCCACCGGCGGCTCCACCGCGGCTCCGGGTTCCGGCCGCGCGCCGGTGGCGGCGGCGATCGCGGCGGTGACGTCGTCGAGGGTCTCGCAGTCGGCGATGACGTCGAGGGTGAGGTCGGCGTCGATGTGCGTCTGCGCCTGGGTGAGGAACTGCATCATGAAGATCGAGTCGAAGCCGTAGTCCTGCAGCGGGGCGTCCGTCGGCAGTTCCGCGGGATCGATCTCCAGCAGCGCGGCCATCAGGTCGGTGACGACGGGTGCCAGGTCGGCCGCCGTGGCACCGGAATCCGCGTCCGGCGCGGGGGCGGGCTCGGCGTCCGCCTCGGGCGCGACGGTCCGCGCGCCGGGCTCGGCGGGCTGGGACTCGGTGGGCTGGGGCTCGGGGGGCTGGGACTCGGCGGGCTGGGACACAGCTGGCTCGGGCTCGGCCGGGTCGCCGGGCGCGAACCGCTCCCGCAGCCGCGCGAGGTCCCCGTCCAGGGCGATGACCTGCGGCACCCGCGCGGCCCACGCGCGGTGCAGCGCGTCGATGCCGACCCGGGCTCGCATCGGCCGCATGCCGACCGATTCGAGCAGCGACACCGTGGAGGCGTCCCCGCCCATGCCGCCCTTGTCCCACAGCGGCCAGTTCACCACCAGCGTCCGCCCGGACCGCTCGCCGCCGGCCACCAGGGACTCGCGGTGCGCGGCGTACCCGTCCATGAAGGCGTTCGCCGCGGCGTAGTCGGCCTGGCCGACGTTGCCGAACGCGGCCATCGACGAGTAGCCGATGAAGCAGTCCAGCGCGGAGTGCGCCGTGGCCTCGTCGAGGTGGCGCAGCCCGGTGACCTTCGCGGCGAACACGTCGCGCACGTCGGCGGCGGACTTGCGGGCCAGGAACCCGTCCCGTAGCACCCCGGCGGCGTGCAGCACGCCGTGCAGCGCGCCGTGCTGGGCTTCGACCTCGCGCACCGCCTGGAACACCGCGTCCCGGTCGGCGACGTCGAGGGCGCGGTAGTCGGCCTTCGCCCCGGCCGCGCGCAGCCGCGCCAGCAGGTCCTCCTGGTCGGGTCCGGCGCCGCTGCGGCCGCAGAGCACCAGCGCCGGGGACTGCACCCGCTCGGCGATCTCCTCGGCGACCAGCGCACCCAGCCCACCGGCACCACCGGTGATCAGGTAGACGCCGCCGTCGCGCCACGGCAGTTCCGGTGCGGGTTCGGGGATCACCCGCCACTGCGAGGTGCGCCGGTCGCCGTCGCGGTGGCGCACCGCCTGCTGCTCGGCGTCGGCGGCGTCGCGGCGCAGCCGGTCGGCGAGGTCGGCGGTGCCGGGGCGGTCGTCGAGTTCGATCCACTGGGTGCGCAGCTTCGGGTGCTCCAGCTGCGCGGTGCGCAGCATCCCGCTGAGCCCGCCGAGCCACGGCGCGTCGGCGGGCGTGACCACCTGGATCAGCCGCGGCGCCGGCTGGCGGGCCTGGTCCCGGACCAGTTCCAGCAAGCGCTGCGCGTACCCGGTGTAGCGGTCCTCGATGCCGCCGGTGCCCTGCCAGTGCTCGCAGCCGCCGCCGAGCAGCCCGCCGAGCGCGGTGGCGTCGACGTCGGGGAGCTCGCAGAGCACCACGTGGTGGTTGAGCTGCTCGGGCGCGTCCGCGGGCGCGGGGGCGCTCCGCCAGGCGGGTTCGAGCAGCAGCGCGGTGTCGGCGGTCTCCGCGGCACGCCCGGCTTCCGCAGGCCGCACGGCTTCCGCAGGCCGCCCGGCTTCTGAGGTCCGCTCGGCTTCCGGGGTCCGCTCGGTTTCCGCGAGCGGCGCGGGCGTGCCCGCGGCGCCCTGCTGCGGCCGGGTGCTGAAGCCCAGCACGCGCACCCGCACCGCGCCGTCCTCGTCGCACAGGTCCACGTCGAGCCGCCGCACCCCGGAGTCGCGGCGGTCGTCGGCGGCGCGGCGCACCACCGCCCACCCGGAGCTCGGGGTGTGGCCGAGCAGCTGCACCTCGCGCACCGCGAACGGCAGCGCCGCCGCGCCCGGCTCCCCGCTCTGCTCGCCGAGGACGAGGCCGAGGGTGGTCTGCAGCGCCCCGTCCAGCATGCTCGGGTTCAGCGGGAACGAGCCGGTGGCGGCCGCGGGCAGCCGCAGCCGGGCCACGGCGAGGTCCTCGCCGCGGTGCAGCTCCTCGATGGGCTGGAACGCGGGGCCGTAGCCCATGCCCATCCGGTCGAACAGCGCGTAGATCTCCGCGCCGTCGTGCCGGGCGGGGCAGATCGCGCGCAGCGCTTCGACGTCGTGCACCTCGGCGTCACCGGTCAGCGCGGGGTCGACGAGCGCGGTGCCCTGGGCGTGCACGGCGCCGGATTCGTCGGCGCGCACCTCGAACCGGTCGGTCGCCGGGTCCAGTTCGACGCGCACCGAACGCGGGTCGGTGACGGTGAGCGGCCGCAGCCAGGTCACGTCCCGCAGCCGGACGCCCCGGTCGGCGCCGACGGCGTCGCGGGCGAATTCGAGGTGGGCGGCGCCGGGCAGGGTGGGCGTGCCCCCGACCCGGTGGTCGCGCAGGTAGAAGTCCTCGGCGTGCAGCTCCCGGCGGTACGGCTCACCGGATTTCCGCGGTGCCGCTGCGGATTTCGGTGCGGCGGCGAATTTCGGTGCCGCGGCGGGTTCCGGCGCGGCCTCCGCCTGCGCGACCGGATCGCCCGCCCTGTCGGCGATCCAGTAGCGCTGCAAGCGGAACGGGTAGGTCGGCAGCGGCAGCCGCCGCATCGGCCTGCCCGCGTAGAGCCGCCGCCAGTCGAAGTCGAAGCCGGTGACCCACAGCTTCAGCAGCCGCCCCAGCTTGCCCTTCGCGATCCAGCTGTCGATGGCGACCGCGATGTCGTCGTCGCCGACGAGCTCGCCCCACGGGCCGCGGCGTTCGGCGCGCGCCCGGTGCAGGCCGTGCGCCTTCTCCCCGGCGAGGTGGGTCGCCAGCTGCTCGCGCACCTCCGCGAGCGAGTGCGCCAGGAACGCGATGCGCTCCGGCATCGCCACCCGGCCCACCTGCAGCGTGTAGGCGAGGTCCGGTAGGTCCTGCTCGGCGACCCGGCCCGAGTCGAGGTGTTCGGCGAGGCGGTGCACCCGCGCGTCGAGGGTCTCCGGGGTGGCGGCGGAGAGCACGATCGCCACCGGACCGGCCGCGGGAGCGGACCGCTCGGTGCGCGGCGCGTACTCCTCCAGCACGACGTGCGCGTTGACGCCGCCGAAGCCGAACGAGCTCACCCCGGCGCGGCGCGGCAGCTCCCGGCCGTCGGTGCCGTGCGGCGCCGCCCACTCCTGGTTCTCCCGCACCAGGTGGAACGGGCTGCCGTCGAGGTCGATGAACGGGTTGACCTGCTCGGCGTGCAGGCTGCGCACCAGGGTGCGGTGGCGCAGCTGCAGCAGCACCTTCAGCACCCCGGCGACCCCGGCGGCCAGTTCCAGGTGCCCGATGTTCGTCTTCACCGAGCCGAGGCCGCAGTGCGCGCCGGTGACCGGGTCGCCCGCGTAGAGCTCGGTGAAGGCGGCCTTGAGCCCGTTGATCTCGATGGGGTCGCCGAGCTCGGTGCCGGTGCCGTGCGCCTCGATGTAGCCGACGGTCCGCGGATCGATGCCGGCCTTCGCGTAGGCACGGCGGATCACCGCGGCCTGCGCCTTCGGGTTCGGCGAGGTCAGCGAGTTCGCCCGGCCGCCGTGGTTCTCGGCGGTGGAGCGCACCAGGCCGTGCACGTGGTCGCCGTCGCGCTCGGCCGCGGACAGCCGCTTGAGCACCAGCATCCCGACGCCCTCACCGCGGCTGTAGCCGTCGGCCGCGGCGGAGAACGTCTTGCAGCGCCCGTCCTCGCTGAGCATCCCGGAGCGGCTGAAGCTCACGTGCCCGTCCGGCACCACGATGGTGTTGATGCCGCCGACGACGGCCATCGCGCACTCGCCGCGCTCGATAGCGGCGACGCCGCGGTGGATGGCGACGAGCGAGCTGGAGCAGGCGGTCTCCACCGGTTCGCTCGGCCCGTGCACGTCGAGGAAGTAGCTCATCCGGTTCGGCCCGACCGAGGGCACGCTGCCGGTGGGGGTGACGCTGCGCCCGCGGGCGGCGCTGCGGTCGGACAGCAGCCCGTAGCCGGTGTCGTTGGTGCCGACGAACAGGCCCAGGTCGGATCCGGCGAGGTCGTCGGCCGAGTACCCGGCGTCCTCGATGGCCTTCCACACGTACAGCATCAGCAACCGCTGCTGCGGATCCATGTGCACCGCGTCCTTGGGGGCGATGCCGAAGAACAGCGGGTCGAAGTCGGCGACGCCGTCCATGAAGCCGCCGTGCTTGACGTTGGTGCGACCCGGTTCCTGCCGCGGGTCGCCCCAGTAGGCGCGCCAATCCCAGCGGTCGGCGGGGACCTCGCCGATGCAGTCGCGGCCGTCGCGCAGGTTCGCCCAGTACTCGTCGAGGTCGTCGGCCTGCGGGAAGCGGCCGCTGATGCCGACGATCGCGATCGGGTCGTCGGCCGGAGCGGGCCCGGCCGGGACGGCCGACCGGGGCGGTGCGGCGGGTTCGGTCCCTGCCGTGGGTTCCGGTGGTGGCGGTGCGGAGTGCGGGACCGGTCGCTCCGGCGCGGCGACCGGAGCCGGGTCGGCCTGAGCTGCGGCGGCCGGGGCCAGGGCCGCCGGAACCTGCTGTGCCGCAACGGGTTCCGGCGTGCCGAACGCGGCGGCCAGCTGCGGTCCGTGCTCGGCGGCGACGAAGGCGCTGAACGCGCGCAGCGTCGGGTGCTCGAACAGCACCGTCGGGACCAGGTCCAGGCCCAGCGCCTCGTTCACCATGTTCACCAGCTGGCTGATGATCAGGGAGTCGAGGCCGTACTCGCTGAGCTCCACGTCCACGTCGAGGTCGGTGGGGTCGACCTTGAGCAGGCCGCAGACCTTCGCCACCACGACCTCGCACACCTGCTCGGCGAGGTCGTCGGGGTCCGGGGCGCCGGCGGTGCTCGGGGTCTCCGCGGTGTGCTGGGGGCCTGCGGTGTGCTGTGCACCCGCGGTGTTCCGGGTGTTTGCGGTGTTCTGGGTGCCTGCGGCGTTCCGGGCTGCCGCGGTGGCCGGGATCGCGGGTTCGCCTCGCTGCCAGGCCCGCAGCAGGCGCAGCGCCTCGTCCTGCCCGACCCGGCCCTCGCTGATCAGCAGGTGCAGTTCGTCCAGCGATTCGATCGGGGTGCTCATGCGAGGCTCCTCTTGAACTCGTCGGCGCTCAGCGAACGCCTGCCGATGGCTTCGATCAGGTCCAGCAGGTGCGCGTCGTCGTCCTGAGGCGCCTCCGGGGTGCCGATGTCCGGGCTGCCGGCGTCCGGGCTGCCGGCGTCCAGGGCGCCGACGTCCGGGGTGCCGGAGTCCAGGTTCGCGGCGCCGACCCGGCGGACGCTGAAGCCGCGCAGCCGCACGCAGACCTCGCCGTCGTCGTCGCACACGTCGAGGTCGATGCGGCGGACCTCGCCGCCGTGGTCGTCCTCGGCGAACCGGGCCACTGCCCACCCGGTCTCCGGCGTGGGCCGCAGCACCGCCAGCTCCCGCAGCGCGTAGGGCAGCGCGGCGCCGGCCGCGTCGCCCTGGTCGAGGAACAGCCCGGCGGTGGCCTGCAGCGCGCAGTCGAGCAGGCTCGGGTTGAGCACGAACTCGGCGTCGCGCGCCGCGGCGGGCAGCACCAGCCGGGCGACCGCGCGGCGGGACCCGGTGTGCAGGGTCTCCAGGGCGCGCAGCGCCGGGCCGTAGTCCATGCCGAACCCGGTGTAGCGCGCGTAGCAGGCGTCGGCGTCGAGCACCGGCCCGTCGCACTCCGCGCGCAACGCCGCCAGGTCCAGCCGCTCCGCCGGGGCCTGCGCGGGCCGCCGGAGCTGGCCGCGGGCGAACGCGGTGCGCCCCCCCGCCTCGTCGGCGTACACCTCGTAGTCGACGCCGTCGTCGGCGCGGGCGGTGAGCTCGACGTGCACCTCGGTGTCGTCCCGGACGGTCAGCGGCCGCAGCCAGGACGCGAGCCGGACCGTCCAGCCCAGCTCGTCGCCGGTGGAGCGGGCCGCGGCGGCGCGGGCCATCTCCAGGTGCGCCACCGCGGGCAGCACCGGCACCGCGGACCCGGCGGCAGCGGCGGCGTCGGTGCCGGGACGCCAACCGGACACCACCGACATCACCCGGTCGCGGACGCGGTGGTCGTCGAGGAAGAACTCGCGGCCGGTGAAGCGCGCGGTGTAGCGGTGTTCGGCGAGGCCGGAGGTGTTGGCGTGCACCAGCGGGTGCAGCCGCTGCGGAGTTCCGGCGGCGGGCCGGGTGGTGTCCACCCAGTAGCGCCGCAGCCGGAACGGGTAGGTCGGCAGCGGGGTCCGGCCCGGCCGCGGCCCGGTGTGCAGCCGCGCCCAGTCGACCTCGGCGCCCTCGGTCCACAGCCGCGCCAGCCGGTCCAGGTCCACTTCGGACATCGTCGCGAGGTCACCGGTGCCCGCGGGCACCTCGGGCGGCTCCGCACCGCGCACCACCTGTCCGATGTAGACGTTCGGGCGCTGTTCTCCGCGCAGCCAAGCGGAGATCCCGTCGCGGAGCTCGGCGACGGTGCTCGCCAGCACCGCCAGCCGCTCCCGCATCGGGGTGCGCCCGGTCTGCGAGGTGAACGCGATCGACGGCAGTTCCGCATCGGTGCGCCCGTCCAGCGCGGCCAGCCAGTCGGCGGCGTAGCGGCGCAGCACCTCGGGATGGCTCGCGGAGAGCACCACCGGCAGCGGGCCGGTCGGCGGCTGCTGGGCGGTGGACCGCGGCACGTACTCCTCCAGCACCACGTGCGTGTTCACGCCGCCGAAGCCGAACGAGCTGACCCCCGCGCGGCGCGGGAGCTCACGGCCCTCGGCGTCGCGCCGGGCGACCCAGTCCTGCCCTTCCCGAACCAGGTAGAACGGGCTGCCTTCCAGGTCCACGTACGGGTTGACCTCGGCGCAGCGCACGCCCTGCACGAGCCTGCGGTGGCGCAGCTGCAGCAGCACCTTGATCACGCCGGCGGCGCCCGCCGCGAGCTCCAGGTGCCCGATGTTCGTCTTCACCGAACCGACGCCGCAGTGCGCTTCGGCGACCTCGGCACCCGCGTCGGCGTAGAGCCGGCGGAAGGCGGCTTTCAGCCCGTTCACCTCGACCGGGTCGCCGAGCTTGGTGCCGGTGCCGTGCGCCTCCACGTAGCCGACGGTGCGCGGGTCGATTCCGGCCTCCGTGTAAGCCTCGCGCAGCAGGGCGGCCTGCGCCTTCGGGTTCGGCGCGGTGAGCGAGTTGCCGCGGCCGCCGTGGTTCTCCGCGGTCGCCCGGATCAGCCCGTGGACGTGGTCGCCGTCCCGCTCGGCGTCGGAGAGCCGCTTGAGCACCAGGAACCCGACGCCCTCCCCGCGGGCGTAGCCGTCGGCGTCCGCCCCGAAGGTCTTGCACTTGCCGTCGGGGCTGAGCATCCCGGCCTTGGAGATGCTGATGTGCCCGTCGATGCTGACCATCGTGTTCACGCCGCCCGCGATGGCCAGCGCGGACTTCCCGTCGCGCAGCGCCTGCACCGCGCGGTGCAGGGCGACGAGCGCGCTGGAGCAGGCGGTGTCCACCGGCTCGCTCGGCCCGTTCAGGTCCAGGAAGTAGCTCATCCGGTTCGGCCCCATCGAGGGCGCCGCGCCGGTGATGTCGTAGCCCTCGATCATCGGCTGGTACCGGGTGACCAGCGTGCTGTAACCGGTGCTGGTGGTGCCAGCGATCAGCGCGGTGTCGGTGCCCGCGACGTCCGCGGCCGAATATCCGGCGTCCTCCAGCGCCTTCCACACGTGCAGCATCAGCAGGCGCTGCTGCGGGTCCATCAGCTCGGCTTCCTTCGGCGAGATGTCGAAGAAGAACGGGTCGAAGTCGCCGACCCCGTTCATGAAGCCGCCCGCGATGACGTCGGTGCTGTTCGGGTCCTTGATCGGGTCGCCGTAGTGCTCTCGCCAGTCCCAGCGGTCGGCGGGGACCTCGGCGGTGCAGTCGCGGCCGTCGCGCAGGTTCTCCCAGTACTGGTCGATGTCGTCGGCCATCGGGAACCGGCCGCTCATGCCGATGACGGCGATCGGTTCGGGCACCGGGCTCGCGGTGGCGGCGGGTTCGGCTGCGGGTACGGCTGCGGGCTCGGGTTCGGGTGCGGGCGCCGGTTCCGGGGCGGGCGCGACCGGCTGCACGGCGTGTTCGGCGAGCAGGTGGTCGGCGACCTCGCCGAGCGTGGGGTGCTCGAAGAACAGCGTCGGGGCGAGCGACAGGCCGTAGGCGGCGTTGAGCTCGTCGGCGAACCCGGTGAGCGTGAGCGAGTCGAAGCCGAAGCGGGTGAGCTCGGCGTCGGCCGTGATCCGCTTCGCGGGCACGTCCAGCAGCGCCGCGACCCGGCCGATCAGCTCCTTGATCAGCGCCTTGCGGCCGGATCCGCCCGCGGTGGCCGGGGGTTCGGCCTCCTGCGGGGCGGGTGGGTTCAGCGAGCCGAACTCGTGGTCTTCGAGGAGGTGATCCACGACCTCTCCCAGGGTTGGATGTTCGATGAAGGACTTGGGGGCGACGGTGCCGCCGAGCGCGGCCTCGACGCGGCCGGCGAGCGCGGTCAGCGACACCCGGTCGAAGCCGTAGTCGGCGAGTTCCACGTCCGGGTCCAGCTCGTCGGCGCGCACGCCCAGCACCGCCGCGGCGTGCTCCAGCAGGTCGGTGAGGAGGCTTGCGCGGTCCGCTTTCCCCTGCACCGCAGCGGATTCCGGGCTGGCGGACCGGGTCGAGCCGGACGTCCGCCGCGCGCCGGCGAGCAGGGTGGCGTCGATGCGGGCGCGGTCGCCGCAGATCGCCAGCACGTGCGGTTCGCCGCTGCCCCACGCCCGGTGCAGCGCGGTCGCGCCCTGCTCGGGGTGCATCGGGACCATGCCGACCTCGGCGCGCATCCGGGCCGCGGTGGCGTCGTCCACGGCCATGCCGCCGCCGGACCACAGCGGCCAGCCGACCACCAGGCTCCGGCCGCGCCGCAGCCCACGGGCCCGCAGCTCCTCGCGATGCCCGGCGTAGGCGTCCAGGAACGCGTTGGCGGCCGCGTAGTCGCCCTGCCCGGCGTTGCCGAACGCGGACAGCGAGGAGAACCCGCAGAACACCTCCAGGTCCACCTCGGCGGTGGCGGCGTCCAGGTTCGCGAACCCGGTGGCCTTGGCGGCGAGCACCTCGCGGACCTCGGCGGGGTCCTTCCGCGCGAGGTAGCCGTCGTGCAGGACACCGGCCAGGTGCTCAACGTGGCCACGTGCGGTTCTTCCCAGAACGAACGGAAGTCAGCGCTCGCGGT
>NZ_JBEYUS010000020.1:0-80357 GCF_040643635.1 Saccharopolyspora sp. NPDC047091 | reverse complement strand
GACGGGTCCGGTGGCGGCGGCTGCCGGTGCCGGTGATCGCCGCGGTGCACGGCGTCGCCTACGGCGGCGGGCTGCAGCTCGCGCTCGGCGCGGACCTGCGGCTGCTCGCGCCGGACGCCCGGCTGTCCGTGCTGGAGATCAAGTGGGGACTGGTGCCGGACATGACCGGCACCCAGGTGCTGCCGGAGCTCGTCGGCCGCGACGTGGCCAAGGAGCTCACCTTCACCGGCCGGGTCGTGGCCGCCGCCGAGTCCGTGCGGCTCGGTCTCGCGACCAGGGTCGAGGCGGACCCGGTCGCCGCCGCGCACGAGCTGGCCGCCGAGATCGCCGCGAAGAGCCCGCAGGCCGTGCGGCAGGCCAAGCGGTTGCTGGAGGCCGCTGGGCGGGTCGACCTGGAGCAGGGCTTCGCCGCCGAGCAGGCCGCGCTCGCCGCGCTGCTGGGCGGCCCGGACCAGGTCGAGGCGGTGCGCGCTGCGTTCGACGGGCGGACACCCCGGTTCCACGACGCCCGGTCCGGCGAAGGTGGGTCCGGCGACTCCAGGTCCGGTGCCGCCCGGTCCGGCGACTCCAGGTCTGATGGCTCCGGGTCCGGCGACGCCCTGCCGGGCTACTCCACGTCCGGCGAGGCCCGGCTCGGCGATTCCGGTTCCGGTGGACCCCGGCCCGGCGACTCCGGGTCCGGTGCCGCCCGGCCCGGCGACTCCTAGCGCGGTGCCGTCCGCGCCCGCGGTGCTCGGCCCCGGTGCCGGGCGCCGCTGACCGCCCGTCATCACCCGGCCACGAGCCGAGAATCCACTGTGGACGAGACGGTCGCGCCACCGGAGGCGCCGTGGTGCGGCGGCGATTCGCTGTGCGAAGCTGGTGGTTCGGACCACCGACCGTCCGGCGGAACCCGGGACCGGTCGGATCGAACGGGCCCCGCGCCCGAAACGTCGGAAGGTAGGCGTCGTGACCGAACAATCGCAGGCGTTCGTGCCGGAGTGGGTGCGCGTCGAGCCGGAGCGGGTGCTCGCCTTCGCCGCGGCCGCCGCACACCCGGACGGCGGCTTCGCCTGGCTGGACTCCGCGGGCGCGCCGGTGCCGGAGCGGCCGGTGGAAACCTGGATCACCTGCCGCACCACGCACGTGCTCGCCCTCGCCGTCGCGCAGGGCCGGGACGATCTGCGGCCGCGGGTCGAGCACGGCGTGGCGGCGCTGCGCGGGCTGCTGCACGACGACGAGCACGGCGGCTGGTTCGCCTCGGTTACCGCCGCCGGTCCGGTCGCCGACCACAAGGGCGCTTACGAGCACGCGTTCGTGGTGCTCGCCGCCGCCAGCGCCGCTGCGATCGGCGCGGACGGTGGCCGGGAGCTGCTCGACGACGCGCTCGCGGTGCAGGACGCGCACTTCTGGGAGGAGGAGCACGGCCTGGTCGCCGACTCCTGGAACCGCTCCTGGGCCGAGCTGGAGCCCTACCGCGGTGTCAACGCGAACATGCACACCGTGGAGGCGTTGCTGGCCGCCGCCGACGTGACCGGTGCTCGCCGCTGGTCCGACCGCGCCGCCCGCATCGTCGAGAACGTGGTGCACCGCTTCGCCCGCGACAACGGCTGGCGGTTGCCGGAGCACTTCGACCCGAGCTGGAACGTGCGGCTGGACTACAACCGGGACAAGCCCGCCGACCAGTTCCGCCCGTACGGCGTGACCATCGGCCACCTGCTGGAGTGGTCCCGCCTGGCGCTGCACGTGCGGCACGCGCTGGGGGAGGAGGCGCCCGGCTGGCTGCTCGACGACGCGCGGGAGCTGTTCGCCACCGCGGTCCGCGACGGCTGGTACGTGGACGGCGCGGAGGGCTTTGTCTACACCACGGACTTCGACGGCACGCCGGTGGTGCGCAACCGCCTGCACTGGGTGATCGCCGAGGCGCTGGCGACCGCGTGGGCGTTGCACCAGGCGACGGGGGATGAGGAGTACGCCCGCTGGTTCGCCGTCTGGGCCGAGCACGCCGAGCGGTTCTTCGTGGACCGCGAGCTCGGTTCCTGGCGCCACGAGCTGGACGAGCACAACCGGCCGGCGGCCACGGTCTGGGAGGGCAAGCCCGACCTGTACCACGCCTACCAGGCGACGCTGCTGCCGCGGCTGCGGCCCGCGGCCTCGTTCATCGGCGCGCTGGTCGACTGATCATCGGTTGAACGCCCCGTCCGAGCGGCGGGGCGTTCTTCTCGCCCGACGTTCTCTGCCGACCAAATGTGTTCAGTGTCGACTGAAATCAATCCGCGAACGACCCGGTGTCGATCCGCGCGGAGCGGGTAGCCGGGAGGGCACGAAGACGCCCACCCCGCTCACCGCCTGTCTCTGAACCTGCCCGGCGGGTCGTGTCGGTTTCCTGTGAGCGGCGGAGCCGCTGAGCAGCCGACCACCTGAGACACCGGCGCCGCCGCCGGTGGGTCATCGAACGCTCAATGGCCTGGTTCACCGGCTACCGCCGCCTGACCCTGCGCTACGAACGTCGCGTCGACACCTTCAAAGCCTTCCTCGCCCTGGCAGTCGCCCTCGTCTGCTTCAAACGACTCCAACAAGCCAACTGAGACACGCTCTTAGCCGAGCAGGATGCGGCGGCGCAGGAGGGGGAAGCCCGCGCGGCCGTACATCTGTCGCTTGATCGTCCGGCTCGCCGTCACCGCGACCGGTGGCCACCGCAACGACGTCACCCAGCTGATCCCGCTGGTCGACGCCATCCCACTCATCCGCGGCATGGTCGGGTAAGCCGCGTCGTCGACCGCCAACTCTTAAGTCAACTGCGGGCCCGCCGGGTGATGCCGGCCGCGTAGACGTTGCCGTTGGCCCCGTCGAGGAAGGGACCGTCGGACCGCGCCGGCGACGGACAGGCCCAGTAACTGGCTCAGCACGACGGCGGGCTCACCCCAGGCCGCACTGGTTGACAGTGTCCACCTGCCTGGTAGGTTGACGTTGTCAACTTGGAGGTTTTCGATTATGTCCACGATTCTCATCACGGGCGGGCACTCGGGCATCGGCCTGACGGCGGCCCGTGAGCTCGCAGCCAGGGGCACCGATCTCGTCCTGGCCGGGCGCAGCGCGCAGCGCATGCAGCCGGTCAAGGACGCGCTCACGGCGGAGTACGCGGTGTCGGTGACCCTGCTGCTGCTCGACACGTCGTCGCTGATCTCGGTCCGCGGCGCCGCCACCGAGGTGGCCAAGCTCTGTGAAGCCGGCGAGATCGACTCGCTCGACGGGCTCGTCTGCAACGCCGGGGGCCGTTTCGACGGCGAGGTCACCTACAGCCCCGAGGGCTACGAGACGACGTTCGCCACGAACTACCTCGGGAACTTCCTGCTCGTTGATCTGCTGTTGCCGTACCTGGGGGAGGCGGCCCGGGTCGTGTTCACCGCCAGCGGCACCCACGATCGGGACTCGAGGGACGGCAGGATGGTCGGTGCCGCGGTCGAGCCGGACGCCGTCGCGCTGGCCAACGACGGTAAGGACGGCCGCAAGGCGCTCAGCGCCGGTAAGCGCTACGCCACTTCGAAGCTGTGCACAGTGATGTACGCCTACGAGCTGGACCGTCGGCTCCGCGGCGCCGGAAGCACGGTGGTGTCGATCGCCTTCGACCCGGGTTCGGTGCCGACCACGGGATTCTTGCGTGACATGCCGAAGGCCGTTCAGTGGTTCGCGGCCACCTCGTTGTTCTCGTGGTTGACCAAGCGCATCGGCGGTGTCGTCTCCGACGTCGGGTTCTCCGGGGCGTCTTTGGCCGAGCTCGCGAGCTCCCCGGAGTACGGGGACCGCTCCGGTGAGTACTTCCAGGCCAACGACGGGACCCTGTCCTCCGTCCGGTCGGCCCATCTAACCTACGACAGGCGGCGCGCGAAGAAACTGTGGGAGGACTCGGCACGGCTCGTCGCGCGCGCGGCGGACGACGAGCCCGCCCGAGTCCGATGAACACCGCGCAACGGCTGGTGGCGGCCGCCGCGGAACTTCTCGACGAGGGCGGGCAGTCCACCGTGACGCTACGCGCAGTCGCCGCCGCGACCGGAGTTTCGCATAACGCGCCCTACAAACACTTCACGAGCCGCGATGACCTGCTCGCCGCTGTCGCTGCGGCCGACTTCACCGCGATCACCGAGTCTTGGACGACGATCAGGGAATCGTCCCCGGTTCCGGTGGAAAGCCTGCTCGACGCGCTCGATGTCGTCATCCGGTTCAGCCAGGATCATCCGGCGCGCTACCGGCTGCTCTTCGGTACGCCCGACGTCGCCGCGCAGGGCGGAGACCTGGGCGACGCCGCCGAGACGGCGCTGCGGGTGTTCTCCGACATCGTCGCCGGCTGCCAGCAGGCCGGCGCCCTGCCACCGTCCTCGAGCCACAACCTCGGGATCATCATTTTCGCGGCCACCCACGGCCTGATCGACGCCGACGCGAGCGGCCGGCTCCGATCCCGGTCCGGCTGGACCGACGTCCGGGCAGGAATGCGGTTCCTGATCGGTCTCCTCCGCGGTCAGACGCCTGCACACGCAGCACACCCCACCCAGCCGAACACACCCAGCACGGAGACACGAGACGCATGACCACCACCGAGGTACCGACCTTTTCCTTCACCGAGCGCGACCGGCGTTACACCCTCGCGAGGTCCTTCCTGGCCGACGAGGGGCTGGACGCGTTGCTGGTCTACGGCGAGCACGAGGACGCCGGCCCGGCGCCGGTCGCCTACGACACCTGGTTCACCAACAGCCGGCCGGGATCGCTCGTCGTCTTCCCGCGGACCGGTGAGCCGATCGCGCTGCTGCCGGGCCCCATGTTCGTCATGGACCACCTCGAAGCCTCCCGACGTGGCGAGAAGATGTGGATCCCGCCGCACAACCTGCGCGGTACCCGCCACTCCGCCACCATCATCGAGACGCTGTCCGGACTGGGCTTGGACAAGGCTGCCATCGGAGTGGTCGGCCTGGGAGCGCACCTGCCGTGGAATCCGGAGGGGATCATTCCGCACGGTCAGTGGAGCAGGGTCCTCGACCGGTTCCCCGAAGCGGAGTTCCGTCCGGTCGACCTCGCCTTCGGGCAGCTCATCATGCCGCTGGGCGAGGAGGAGATCGCCGTGCTCCGGCACTCCGCCGCGATCGGCGAGGCCATGGTGCGGGCCATGGTCGCGACTGCGGCTCCCGGCGTCCCGGAGAGCGACGTGTACGCGGCGGGCATGGCCGAGGGCTACCGGAACGGCTCGTTGCCGCCGGCGATGCACCTGTGGTCCGGGCCGGACGTGATCGCCGCCGGGATCCCGTCGTGGGGACAGCGGCCCGGGGCCCCGCGCGTCTTGGCCGAGGGCGACGTCATCTACGCCGAGGTGTTCTCCAACTTCGGCGGGCGTCACGCACAGAACCAGGTCACCATCACCGTCGGCGAGGTGCACGCGGACTTCCACCGCGCCGGCCGGGTCGCCCGCGCCGCCTACGACGCGGGGCTGAGGGCCCTGCGCCCCGGCGGTACCTTCGGCGACGTCGTCGAGGCCATGCACGAGCCCATCGACGCCGCCGACGGCTGGCCGTTCCTCATCGCCGTCCACTCGCTCAACCCCGGTCTCTCGGTGGGCAAGGGCCGAGGAGTCTTCAGCACCATCCCCGGCACCGAGGGGTACCCGAAGGTCTCCGACTACCCCGCGTTCCTCGCCGAGATGACCCTCGTGCCGGGAATGAGCTTCGCCTTCGAGCCGAACTACGCCTACAACCGCCACCTCGCCCACCTCGGCGGCACAGTCGTCGTCGGTGAGGACGGGCCCATCGAACTCAGCCCCTACTCCGCCCAGCTCCTCCCCGCGGCCGGACTCGGTCCCGTCTCATGACCCTTCCCCGAACCCGAGTCCGGCGTTCGTTGGTTCTCAGAGGGTGTTGTGGATCTGTGGTTTAGGTGTGTGGGGAGGGGTTCGTTGTCTCGGGCGAGGCGTCGGTGGCGGGTGAGCCAGCCGAAGGTGCGTTCCACGACCCAGCGGCGGGGGAGGACGGTGAAGCCTCGTGCGGTGGCGGGCCGGGTGACGATGTCGAGGGTGACTCCGAGTTCGGTGCGGGTCCAGGTTTCCATGCCGCCGCCTTTCGGGCCGCCTAGCCGCCGTCGGCCCAGACACGGGTGATCGATCGGTAACGACTGCTCAGGCGGCGCAGGATCTCTCGGCCGCCGCGCTCGCCCCGGTCTTGAGGTGTCGTTTCCGTCCGCGGGTGCGTTTCCCGGCGTCGTAGCCCAGATCGCTGCCTCCTTCACCGGTGACGATCGACCGGGCGTCCGGGATCGCCGCAGTCGGGGCGGGGTCACGGCCGGTGTGGGTGCGGAGCCGGTCTCGGAGGATGTCGTGCAGGCGGGTGAAGGTGCCGTCGGCGGCCCATCGCCGGTACCAGCGGTAGACGGTGTGCCAGGGCGGCAGAGCACGCGGAAGCATCCGCCACGCACATCCCGACCGCAGCACGAACAAGATCCGTCCAACACCAGCCGGTCACCGTATTTCCGTGCCACACCGCCCTTCCTGCGGTCCGGCACGGGCATCAACGGCTCCAGCACCGCCCACTCCTGATCACTCAGACTCGACGGATACCCATGACCGACGATCATCCCCGCCAGGTCCCTCGCTTGCATACACACAACGAGATCCTGGCGGGGGTGATCTTGTCTGGCCAACCCAGATCCACAACGCTCTCTCAGCGGCTTCCTCGCGAGGACGGCGATGTCGCCGTGTGCCGGACATACATCGGACATCGATCCCGCAGCGAGACAGGCAGTAAGGAGGCGGCCGTGAAGTTCGTTGCCGTCCTGTACCCCGGTCCCACCGAGCAGCACGTCGACCACTCCGGGCTGGAGCTGCTCGGCAGCGCCGAAGGCGCGCTGGGCCTGCGCAAGCAGCTCGAATCCGAAGGCCACGAGTACGTCGTGCTCAGCGACCGGGACGAGGCCCTGCGCGAGCACCTGCCCGACGCCGACGTGTTCATCACGACGCCGTTCTGGCCCACCTACCTCTCCGGCGACGACCTCCGCGGGGCGCGGCGGCTGAAGCTGGTGCTGACCGCGGGCGTCGGTTCCGACCACATCGACTCGGACACCGCGGCCGAGCTCGGCATCACCGTCGCCGAGATCACCGGCAGCAACGTGGTCAGCGTCGCCGAGCACGCGGTGATGCAGCTGCTCGCCCTGGTGCGCAACTACCTCCCGGCCTACCGGCAGGTGGTGGACGGCCGCTGGGACATCGCCGACATCGCCGCCCGGTCGCACGACGTCGAGGACAAGACCGTCGGCATCATCGGCATGGGCCAGATCGGGCAGCGGATCGCGTTGCGGCTCAAGGGGTTCGACGTGCGGATGCTGTACAACACCCGGCACCGCCGCAGCACCACCGAAGAAGCGGTGTTCGGCGCCCGGTTCAAGCACCTGGACGACCTGGTGGCGCAGTCGGACGCGATCGTGCTGTCCTGCCCGCTGACGTCCGAGACCAAGGGGATGTTCGGCGAGGAACGGCTGCGCTCGATGCGGCCCGGTGCGTGGCTGGTGAACATCGCCCGCGGACAGCTCGTGGACACCGATGCGCTGGTGCGGGTGCTGGAGGACGGGCACCTCGGCGGCTACGCGGGTGACGTCTGGTACCCGCAACCCGCGCCGGCCGACCACCCGTGGCGGAGCATGCCGGGGCACGCGCTGACCCCGCACGTGTCCGGCACCAGCCTCGAAGCCCAGCAGCGCTACGCGGCCGGGGTGCAGGACTCGGTGCGGCGCTTCCTCGCGGGCGAACCCCTCCAGGACGACTACGTCGTCGCCTGATCCCGCCGGGGTGGGCGGCCCGGTCGCCGGGGAGCGGGCCGCCCGGGTTCAGCGGGCTCGACCGTGGCGCAGGCGGACGATCCGCTCCACCAGGCGCATCGTCCGGGCCGTGCGCTCGAAGCTCATCAGCGCCATGCCGGGGATCGCGAACCGCTGCCGCGTCAACGAGTGCGGGCGGCTGAACTCCCGCAGCCCCTCCGCGCCGTGGATGCGGCCGAACCCGGAGGCGCCGACCCCGCCGAACGGCAGCGCCGCCACCGCCGCGAAGCCCAGCACCGCGTTCACCGAGGTGGCCCCGGCGCGGAGCCGCCGCGCGATCTCCATCCCGCGCCCGCGGGAGAACACGGTCGACGCCAGCCCGAACTCGGTGGCGTTGGCCAGCCGCACCGCCTCGTCGACCGAGTCCACGGTGCGGACCGTGACCGTCGGGCCGAAGGTCTCCTCGCGCACCGCGGCGGAATCCTCGTCGGTGTCCAGCAGCAGCACCGGATCCACGTACGGCGGGCTCACCGAGTCGGCGCCGCCGACCCGGGCCGTGCCGCCGTGCGCGAGCGCGTCCTCGACGTGCCCGCGCACGATCTCCACTTGGGAGGGCACCGTCATCGGCCCGTAGTCCACCCCGGCCCGCACCTGGCGCAGCCTGCGCTCCAGCTCGGCGAGGAACGCCTCCCGGACCTCGCGCACCACGTAGATCCGCTCCACCCCGACGCAGGTCTGCCCGCTGTTGGACATCGCGCCCCACGCGGCGGCGTCCGCGGCCGCGGCCAGGTCGGCGTCGGCGGCGACGATCAGCGCGTCCTTGCCGCCGCACTCGACGAGCACCGGGGTGAGCGTCTCCGCGCAGGTCGCCATGATCTTCTTGCCGGTGGCGGTGGAGCCGGTGAACGCGAGCTTGTCCACCCCGGCCCTGCACAGCGCCGCACCGGTCTCGCCGCCGCCCTGCACCGCGGTGAGCACGCCCGCGGGCGCGTCCGGGTTCGCCGCCGCGAACGCCTCCGCGTAGTACCGCCCGACGGCGGGCGTGTGTTCGCTGGGTTTGAACACGACCGCGTTGCCCGCGGCGAGCGCGTAGGCGATGGAGCCGTTCGGGGTGAACAGCGGGTAGTTCCACGGCCCGATCACACCGACCACGCCCAGCGGCCGCTGCTCGATCCGCGCCGCGTGGTTGGCCATCAGCGGGCCGGGCGAGACCGAGCGCGGCCGCAGCACGGATCGGGCGTGGCGCGCGGCCCAGCGGATGTGCTCCAGGGTGAGGGTGAGTTCGAGGAAGGCGTCGTCGCGCGGTTTGCCGTTCTCGGCGCGCACGAGCGCGGTGATCTCCTCGGCGTGCCGGGTCAGGTGCGCGGCCCAGCGCAGCAGGCGGCGCTCCCGGTCGGCGAAGCCGAGTCCGGCCCACCAGGTGGCGGCCGTGCGGGCACGGGCGACGGCGGCGGCGACCTGCTCGGGTCCGTCGACGTCGAACTCGGCGACCAGGCTGCCGTCGGCGGGATCGGTGGAGCGCAGCCGCGGTGCCACGGGCGTGTCGGTCATGTCGTCCTCACAGCCCGTAGGTCTTGCCGATGATGTCGCGCTGGATCTCGCTGGTGCCGCCGTACACGGTGGACACGACGGTGGAGCGCAGCAGCGCCTCCATCCCGTACTCGGTGGCGTAGCCGTAGCCGCCGAGCATCTGCATGCCTTCCAGGGACACGTGCTTGGCGAGCTCGGTGCACTTGAGCTTCGCCATCGACGCTTCGCGCGGGAAGGTGCGGTCCGGTTCCTCGTCGATCTGCCGCGCCACGTCGTCGACGAGCAGCCGGGCGCACTCCAATTCCGTTGCCATGTCGGCGATCCGGTGCCGCAGCGCCTGGAAGGTGCCGATGGGGCGGCCGAACTGCTCGCGTTCCTTGACGTAGGCGACGGTGTCGTCGAAGGCGCGGCGCGCGGTGCCGAGCATCAGCGCGGCGAGGATCATCCGCTCCAGGTTGAGCCCGGCCATCAGCTGCTTCCAGCCCTGGTCCACGGTGCCGACCACGGCGTCGTCGGGCACGAAGCAGTCGGTGAAGTACAGGTCGTTGACCTCGCGCCCGCCCATGGTGTCGATGCCCTGGACCTGCAGGCCGGGGGTGCCGGTGGGCACCATGAACTGGGTGAGGCCCTCGTGCTTGCTGCCGCCGGTCCCGGTGCGGGCGATGAGCAGCACGTGGTCGGCGAGGTGCGCGTTGGAGCACCACGTCTTCTGGCCGTTGATCACCCAGCCGCCGTCGCGTCGTTCGGCCTTGCAGGTGAGCGCGCCGACGTCGGAGCCGGCGCCGGGTTCGGACATGGAGATCGCTTCGACCCGGCCGCGCACGACGCCGTCGAGGACGGTGCGCTGCTGCTCCGGCGTGCCGAACTTCGCGTAGGCGGCGGCGGAGATGATGGTGGTGGCGAAGCCGCCGATGGGGGCGCGGCCGTAGGCGGTCTCCTCCAGGAACAGGCACAGGTCGGTCATGCCGAGACCCGCGCCGCCGTACTCCTCGGGGATGTAGACGCCCAGCCAGCCCAGGTCGGCCATCTTGGCGTAGAGCTCCTGGTTGTGCAGGTGCGTCCCGCCGTCGGTGAGCTCGTCGCGCTGCTGCTTGCTGCCGCATTCGCGGCGGCAGAACTCGGAGATCGCCTGGACGAAGTCGCGTCGCTCGTCGCTGAGGACTCGGGGCATGGTCGTTTCCTTCCGGGATGGCCGGACGTGATCCCTCGGGGAGTGGTCGGCCGAGACGGGCCGCACCCGAGGTGAACTGTAAATCCCGATTAACTTAGTGGCAAGGATCGGCGGAACCACCTGCGACTACGGCGAAAACAGCGCAAATGGAGCGGTGCAGGTGCGACCCGCGATTCACCCGGGCGGGTGCGGTGCGATTCGGCCGGAGGGCGGGTGATCAGACGCGGTGCAGCACGTCCAGCGCGAGGTGCGCGGCCTGCTCCGGGGTGGCGACCGGCCGGCTCGCCATCGCCAGATCGTTGATCACGTTCAGCGCGGCCTGCGCGGTCACCTGCACGTGCCGGGCGTCCGGGCGCACCCGCTCCGCCACCACCGTCCACTGCCGCACGTGGTCGCGCTGCGCCCGCCGCAGCTCGTGCCGGTCGCCGGTGGGCAGGTTCTTGTACTCCGAGAGGTAGACGGCGAGCAGGTCCCGGTTGCGGAACGCGAAGTCCACGTAGGCGGCCACCAGCCCGTGGCGCGCGGCCTCGGCGTCCGGGGCGTCGGCCACCGCCTGCCCGCAGGCCGAGGTGAGCCGGTCGGCGGCCCGGTAGTACACGGCGGCCAGCAGGTCGGCCTTGCCGCTGAAGTGGCGGTACACGCTGGAGGCGTTGATGCCGGCCGCGGCGCCGATGTCCTCCATGCTCACGGCGTGGAAGCCGCGCCTGCGGAACAGCGGGACGGCGGCCGCCAGCAGCTTCTCCCGGCGCGCGGCGAGTTCGGGAACCCCGTTCCCGGCCGGTGCGGCCGAAGCGGGGGAGTCGGCCGGTGGTTCGGCGGCCAGCAGCACCGCCGCGATCGAGCGCAGCAGCGATTCGGCCACCTTGTCGCCGAGTGCGATCCGGTGCGTGGACCAGCCGGCGATTCCGCTGAGCGCGGCGGAGGCCAGCAGCCGCGCGGTGCCCGGGTTCAGCTCGGGGCGCACGGCGGCGAGGCGGTGCGCCAGCACCGAGACCAGCTCGCCCAGGCAGCGGGCCACGTGCCTGCGGTCCTCGTCGTCGAGGTGGCGCGCTTCCCACTGGTAGAGCCGGATGCTGCGGCGGCGGTGCACGACCAGTTCGGCGACCGCGCCGACGACGGCGTCGAGCTTGTCCCGGTCGCTGCCGGGTTCGGCGTCGGCCTGCCGAGCGCATTCAGTGAGGGCCGCGGCGAATTCGCGGGCCGCGTGCGCCAGGATGCCCTGCTTGTTGGGGAAGTGGCGGTAGATCGCGGGCCCGGTGATCCCGGCGGCGGAGGCGATCTCGCCGAGTCCGACGCCGTGGTAGCCGCGTTCGCTGAACAGTTCCGCGGCGATGGCGGAGATCTGCGCCCGCCGGTCGCCGGTGCGCCGCCGCGAGGTGCCGGTCCCGGTTCCACGGGTGCCGGTTCCGCGGGTGCTCGGAGATGCCATGAGTGATACCTCCGTTGCTCGCCGCACCGTCGCGCGCCGACTTTACACTTCGGCGCTCTTCGTGGCAGGGCAGGCGGTCGCGGCCTTGACGGTCTTCTACGGCGCCACCTATGTTAATCGTAATTCGCATCGCGCCGGGTTCTCGAACAGCACGTGGAGAAGCCAGCACGCCCGGTGCGCCGACCCTTCCCCGGATCACCGTCGATCGTGGAGGCGCCCAGTGAACGACACCGCAGGCAACCGGCGACCACCCGGCGCGGCCCCGGAACGCACCGGGAGGGCGGCATGACCGCCGCGGTGCGCGCCCCGGAACCGCTGACCGGGGAGGCGGCGTGGGAACTGGTGGAACGGGCCCAGCACGGCGACCGGGTCGCGTTCGGCAGGCTCTACGAGCGGTACCGGCCGCTGGTGAGCCACTTCCTGTGCGCGCGCATCCACGACTTCAGCACCGTCGAAGACCTCGTGCACGAGACGTTCGCGCGGGCGCTGCACAGCATCCGCACCGTCCGGCGCGGCAGCGACGACCCGGGTGCCTGGTTCGTCACCATCGCCCGGCACCTGCTGCTGGACCACGTCAAGTCGGCGCGCAACCGCCGCGAGGTCGTCACCGCCGACTTCGACCCGGATCGGCGCAGCGCCGACGCGCTGGAAGACCTGGTGCTGGACCGGATGATGGCCGCCCGGTTGTGGTCCCGCGCCGGTGACCTCAGCGACGACCAGCACCAGTGCCTGGTGCTGCGGTTCGCGCTGGGGCTGACCGTGGAGCAGACCGCGAGCCGGATGGGCCGCGACGGGGGCGCGGTGCGCGCCCTGCAGTACCGGGCGGTGCGGCGGCTCGGCGCGCTGCTGCGCGAGGACGCCTGGGAGAACATCCCGCAACCCCGCTGAACGACCCCACCCGGCTCGCGTTCCCGGGCGGGGCCGTTCCCGATCACGCGCGGGCGGCCGCGGCGGTGAGGTGCTCGGCGGCGACCTGGAGCCCTTCCAACTGCCCCAGCTCCAGGTCCTCGTGCTCGATGTTCACCGCCATCGCCGGGTCGACCTGCCACAGCGCGCGCAGGAACCGGGTCCAGAAGTCCTCGTCGTGCCCGCGCCCGACCGCGACGAACTCCCAGCTCGGGTCCTGCGGCCAGCGGTTCAGGGTGTAGCGCCCGCCCAGCGAGGTCGCCGCGTCGGCGGGCACCCGGTGGAACCGGTCGTCCAGCACCCCGTGCACCCGCCGGTTGGCCTCGTTGATCCGGGTGTCCTTCGCCGCGGCGTGGCGCACCAGCGGCCCGAGGTGTTCGACCGCGGCGACCGGGTCGATGCCCTGCCAGAACAGGTGGCTGGGGTCGAGCTCGGCGGCGAGGTGCGTGGCGCCGGTGCGCTCCACCAGCCGTTCGAGGGTGGCCGGGTTGAACACCAGGTTGTGCGGGTGCATCTCGATGCACACGTGCACGTCGTGCTCGGCGGCCAGCGCGCCGATCTCCCGCCAGAACGGGACCGCGACCTCCTCCCACTGGTACTCCAGCGAATCCAGGTAGGCGCTGTCCCACGGCACGATCGACCAGGACGGTTCCCGGCCGCCCCGGTGCGCGGCGGGCAGGCCGGACATCGACACCAGCCGCCGGACGCCGAGCCTGCCGCCGACCTCGATGGCGCGGCGCAGGTCCCGGGCGTGGGCCTCCCGGACCTTCGGGTCCGGGTGCAGCGGGTTGCCGTTCACGTTCAGCCCGGTGAGCTCGACCCCTTCGGCGGCGAACGTGCCGAGGTAATCGTCGCGGGCGGTGTCGCTGCCGAGCACGTCGTCGATCGGCAGGTGCGGCGCGGGCAGGAAACCACCCGCGTTGATCTCGGCCCCGCTGAGGCCGAGCGAGGCGATGGCGCGCAGTGCTGCGCGCAGGTCCAGGTCGTGCAGGATCGCCGTGTACACGCCGAGTCGCATGGCAGGTCCTCTCCGTCGAAGTTCGGTCAGTCGATGCGGACGGCCGCGCCGCCGTCCGCGGCCGAGGTGGTGGCGGCGCGCAGCACGCGCAGGTTGTGCGCCCCGTGCGCGAAGTCCGGGCAGGCGGGCAGCCCGTCGTCCACGCCGGCGATCTCGTCGAGGAACGCCCTGGCCTGGAAGACGAACGCGTCGTTGACGCCGAGCCCGACGCTGGGGAAGTCCATCGGCAGCCCGCCCGTGATGTAGGGATGCTCCGGCCCGAGCAGCACCTGCCGGTACCCCTCGCCGGAGGCGCTGTCCATCAGCCCGAACTCGGCGGGCCTGCGCAGGTCGAAGGTGGCGGCGCCCTTCGTGCCGAACACCTCGAACCGCAGCGAGTTCGGGTGCCCGCGCGCCACCCGGGATACCGCCAGCGAACTGGACGCGCCGGAGGCGTGCTCGGCGGTGAACGCCGCGTAGTCCTCGTTGCCGACCGGTTCGCGGTCGGCGCCGACGGCGGCCTTGGCGTGCCCGACGACCGCGCCCAGCGGCACCGGCCGGTCCGCGGTCCAGGTGCGCAGCGTGCCGCCGGCGACGGACACCGCAGGGCCGCAGAGGAACTCGGCGACGTCGGAGAGGTGGCTGCCGATGTCGGCCAGCGCTCCGGAACCGGGACCGCCGCGGTAGCGCCAGCTGATCGGTGCGTCCGAGTCGCAGCCGTAGTCGGTCCAGTAGCGGCCGCTGAAGTGCAGCACCTCGCCGAGCCGCCCGGATTCGACGAGCTCGCGGACGGCGGCGATGGCGGGGGAGCGGCGGAAGGTGAAGCCGGTGCGCCCGAGGACGCCGGCGCGGTCGGCGGCGTCGGCCATCGCCTCCGCGTCGGCGACGGTCGGGGCCAGCGGTTTCTCGCACAGCACGTGCTTTCCCGCGGCGGTGAGGGCTTCGACGATCTCGCGGTGCAGCGGGTTGGCGACCACGACGCTGACCGCATGCACGTCGTCGGCCTCGGCGACGGCTTGCCAGGACTCGTCGGCGCGGGCGTAGCCGAACCGGTTCGCGGTACCGCGGGCGAACTCGGGGTTGAGGTCGGCGATGGTGACCAGCCGGACCCGCGGCCCGGCGCCGGCGCGACTGGCCCCGGCGATGGTGGTGGCGCTGCGGTAGCCGGCGGCGTGCGCGCGCCCCGCCATGCCCGCGCCGATGACGGCGACTCCGATGTCGTTCATCGTTCTCCTGCCGTGTGCGGTGGGTTCCGTTGCGGCGGAACGGAATCGGACGGATCCCGGTGCGCCGCCCCGGCGGGTTGAACCGGTTTATTAGACCGGTTTAACGACGGCTACTATGAGGTCCCCCGCGACGGCGTGTCAAGATTCGTCCGGGAAGTACGCAGGTGGCGCCGCGCGGACCGCGGCGCACTCGGCGCGATCATCGGAGACGAGCGTGGTGCAGCGCGATCCCGCGAACCGGGACCCGGCCCGGCGGCCGACGATGAGCGACATCGCCGCGCACGTCGGGGTGTCGAAGGCCCTGGTGTCCCTGGTGCTGCGCGACGCCCCCGGTCCCAGCGAGGCCACCCGGGAGAAGGTGGTGCGCGCCGCCGAAGAACTCGGCTACCGCTCCAACCGCAGCGCGAGCCTGCTGGCGCTGCACCGCACCCGGATGCTCGGCGTCGTGCTCAGCGTGCGCAGCGCGTTCCACGCCGAACTGGTCGAGGAGATCCACGCGGCCGCCGACGAAGCGGGCTACGACGTGGTGCTCGGCGCGCTGACCCGTACCCACGACGAGCGCCGGGCGGTGGAGAACCTGCTCGGCTTCCGCTGCGAGGCGCTGCTGCTGCTCGGTCCGGAGGCGCCGTCGGCGCTGCTCACGGAGTTCGGCGAGCAGCTGCCGGTGGTCGTCGTCGGCCGCCGCAGCCGGTCCGCGGCGGTGGACGTGGTGCGCGCCGCCGACGACGACGGGGTGGTGCAGGCCGTGCAGCACCTGGTCGACCTCGGGCACCGCGACATCGTGCACGTCGACGGCGGGAGCGGCACCATCGCCGCCGACCGGCGCCGCGGCTACCGCAAGGCGGTGCGCCGGAACGGGATCGCCGAGCGCATCGTGTCCGGCGCCTACACCGAGGAAGCCGGGGCGGACGCGGCGCGCGCCCTGCTCGCGGCCGGGGAGCTGCCCGCCGCGATCGTCGCGGCCAACGATCGGTGCGCGATCGGCGCGTTGGACGTGCTCATGCGCAACGGGATCGACGTGCCGGGCCGCGTCTCGGTCGTCGGCTACGACGACAGCGCGCTCGCCCGGTTGTCGCACCTGGACCTGACCAGCGTCAGCCAGGAGGCCGCCGCGCAGGCCCGGAACGCGGTGGCGGCCGCCGTCGAGCGCCTCGACGGCGGCCGCACCGAGCCGCGCTCCCTGGTGGTGCCGCCGCGTCTGGTCGTGCGCTCGACGACGGCGGCACCGGCGGGCTGACCGATCGGGTCGATCCGGCCCGATGTGCCGGGAACGATCAGCCGTGCAGCGCGCGGTCCGGTGCGCCGAACCGCTCGGAGGCGCTCAGCTCCTGGTGCCAGTGCGGGTAGATCAGGTACGGCTTGCTGATCTCGTCGAGCTTCCGGAACTCGTCGTCGCTGAGCTCCACCTCGGTCGCGCCGAGGTTGTCCCGCAGCTGCTCGTCCTTGCGCGCGCCGATGACCAGCGAGGTGACGCCGGGCTTGCGCAGCAGGTAGGCCAGCGAGATCTGCGCCGGGGACACCCCGTGCGCGGAGGCGATGTCCACGACCTCCTCGATTGTGTCGTAGAGCTTCTCGGGGTCGCGCACCGGCGGCTCGTTCCAGTCCTCCACGAGGTGCCTGCCATCGGTGGCCTGCTGCCCGCGGCGGTACTTGCCGGACAGCAGCCCGCCGGCCAGCGGGCTCCACACCAGCACGCCCAGGCCCTGGTCGAGGGAGGCGGGGATCAGCTCGTACTCGGCGTCCCGGCTCTCCAGCGAGTAGTAGATCTGGTTCGCCACGAACCGCTGGTAGCCGAGCCGGTCGGCCAGCCCCAGCGCCTTGACCAGCTGCCAGCCCGCGTAGTTGGACACCCCCAGGTAGCGGACCTTCCCGGAGCGGACCAGCGTGTCCAGCGCCTCGAGGGTCTCCTCCAGCGGGGTCTGCCCGTCCCACTCGTGCACGTGGTAGAGGTCGATGTGGTCGGTGTCGAGCCTGCGCAGGCTGGCCTCGGCCTGCGAGATGATGTGGTGCCGGGAGAGCCCGGCGTCGTTGGGTCCGTCGCCCATGACCATCCGGACCTTGGTGGAGATCAGCACGTCGTCGCGCTTGCCCGCGATCGCCTTGCCGACGATCTGCTCGGCCAGGCCGGCCGAATACATGTTCGCCGTGTCGATGAGATTGACTCCGGCGTCCAGGCACATGTCGATCTGCCGCTTGGCGCCGTCGACGTCCACGTTGCCGAGGTCGGCGAACTTGCCCTCACCGCCGTAGGTCATCGTGCCCAAGGTCAGCGTCGAGACTCGCAGTCCGGATCGTCCCAGCTGGCGGTACTCCACTGTTGCTCCTCCTGTCGACGTGCGGCGGACCGGTCGCGGCCCCCCGGCTCAACGATCAACGAGCGGACGTTGTTCCCGGTGCCACCCGCGACCGGCCGCGTTCATCCTTCCCGGTGGAGCACCAGGTGCTCGTGGTAGAGGATTCCGCCGCGGATGTCACCGGTCGCGGTGAACCCGGTGTCATCGACGTAGTCGAGGTGACTGCCGGTCACCGTGTAGCTGCCGGTGTAGGCGCTCGCCCGGTTCCCGCGGGCCTCGTCGTAGCGCCCGTCGGCCCGCAGCTCCTGGCGGATGTGCCCGTCAGCGGTCACCCACATGCCGACCACGTCCACCGGCTCCTGCTTCGCGGTCATGTCCGCTCCTCCCGATCGCGTTCGTCCCGCCGAGCATGCCGCCGGGTCGACGCCGGGTGGGAGGCCGCGCGGTTCCTGGGTGTCTTGCACCCACCGCCCATCGAGTCCACTGTGGACTGAATCGGGTAACGCGAATTCCCTTCACCACACGAAGGAGTTCCTCCACCCTGCGTGGCGACCGGTGCCGGTCCTAGTCTTGCCGGACCACCCAGGTCGCAGGCGGGTGAGGGGGCCATTGTGGACATGTCACGGGCTCGTGGACGACCCGCCCACGAGCGCACCACCGCGCGGGTGCCGGACTTCGCGGCGCAGCTGCCCGACAGCGCGGCCGTGCTCGCGCGGGCCGACGGCGAGAACTTCCCCGTCGCCGCCCGCGTGCTGCCGCGCGGCCCCCGCACCCACCTGATGGCGCTCTACGGCTACTTCCGGCTCGTCGACTACGCCGGGGACGACGCGCCCGGCAACCGCGAAGCCCTGCTCGACCACCTCGAAGCCGACCTCGGCCACGCCTACCGCGGCATCCCGCGGCTCCCGCTGCTCAGAGCGCTCGCCCCCACCCTCCGCGACTGCGGCCTGCCCCAGGAGGTGCTGGTGCGGCTGATCGACGCCAACCGGCGCGACCAGCACGTGCGCCGCTACCGCACCTTCGCGGAGCTCGTCGACTACTGCGCGCTCTCCGCCAACCCCGTCGGCGAATCCGTGCTGCACGTCTTCGGCTGCGCCCGGCCCGACCTGGTCGCCCTGTCCGACCGGATCTGCACCGCGCTGCAGATCCTCGAGCACTGCCAGGACGTCCGCGAGGACCACCGCGCCGGCCGCGTCTACCTGCCCGAATCGGATCTGCGGCACTACGGCTGCTCGCCCGCGGAACTGGAAGCCGACCGGGCCCCCGAGCACTGGCGGGCGCTGCTGCGCTTCCAGGTCGTGCGCGCGCACCGGATGCTCGAATCCGGCGCGCCCCTGGTCGGCAGGCTGCCGATGCCCGCGCGGCTCGCCGTCGCCGGGTACGTGGCGGGCGGGCGCGCCACCGTGCACGCCTTCAGCGCCGCCCGGTTCGACCCGCTCGGCGGCGACGTGACCCCCGCCCGCGCCCGCACCGCCGTCGAAGCGGTGCGCTTGCTGCTGTCAGGAGGTACCTGGTGACCACCTCGGTTCCGGAGGCGTACCGGGAGTGCGAGCGGATCACCCGCGAACGCGCGCGCAACTTCTCCTACGGGATCAGGTTGCTGCCGGGACCCAAGCGGCGGGCGCTGTCCGCGGTGTACGCGTTCGCCCGCCGCGTCGACGACATCGGCGACGGCGACCTGCCCGCCACCGAGAAGCTGCGGCTGCTCGCCGAAGCCCGCACCGCGCTGCACCACGCGAGCCCGCGGTCCGGTGACCCGGTGCTGGTGGCGCTCGCCGACGCCGAATCGCGGCTGGCGCTGCCGATGTCCGCGTTCGACGAGCTCATCGACGGGTGCGAAGCCGACGTGCGCGGCACCAAGTACCTGACCTTCGACGACCTGCGGCACTACTGCCGCTGCGTCGCGGGCTCCATCGGCAGGCTCTCGCTCGCGGTGTTCGGCACCGCCGACCGGGCGGTGGCCGAACGCCGCGCCGACTCCCTCGGCGTCGCCCTGCAGCTCACCAACATCCTGCGCGACGTGCGCGAGGACCACGGCAACGGGCGCGTCTACCTGCCCGCCGAGGACCTGCAGCGCTTCGGCGTGCACCTGGTGCCCGGCGAACCCGGCCCGGTCGCGAGCGACGCGGACGGGCTCGCCCGGCTGGTCCGGTTCGAGGTCGGCCGCGCCGAGCAGTGGTACCGGGAGGGTTTCGCGCTGCTGCCGATGCTCGACCGGCGCAGCCGGGCCTGCTGCGCATCGATGTCCGGGATCTACCACGAGGTGCTGCAGGCCATCGCCGCCCAGCCCTCCCGCGCCCTGCGGCGGCGCACCTCGCTGCCGGCCTGGCGCAAGGCGGGCGTGGCCGCCCGCTCCCTGGCGGGGATGGCACCGTGACCCGCAGCGTGCTCGTCATCGGCGGTGGCCTGGCCGGGCTCACCGCGGCGCTGCGCTGCGCCGACCAGGGATTCGCGGTGACGCTGCTGGAAGCGCGGCCCCGGCTCGGCGGCGCGGCCGGCTCCTTCCGGCGCGGTGACCTCGACGTCGACACCGGGCAGCACGTGATCCTGCGCTGCTACACCGCCTACCGCGCGCTGCTGCGCAGGTTCGGCGTCGCCGACGGCATCCGCGTGCAGCCGAAGCTGCGGATCCCGGTGCTGCGGCCCGATGCGCCGAGCGGTGTGCTGCGGCGCTGGCACGCACCGCCGCCGCTGCACCTGGCGCCCGCGCTGCTCGGCTACCGCGCGCTCTCGCCCGCCGAACGCCTCGGTGCCGCGCGCACCGCGCTCGCGCTGCGCGCGCTGGACCCGGCCGACCCGGAACTCGACGAGCACAGCTTCGGGGACTGGCTGCGCACCCGCGGCGAATCGGCGCGTGCCGTCGACGCGTTGTGGGGGCTGCTGTCGGTGGCCGCGCTCAACGCGCAACCCGACCGGTCCTCGCTGGCGCTGGCGGTGAAGGTGTTCCGCACCGGGGTGCTCGACGGCACCGACTCCGCCGACATCGGCCTCCTGCGCCGCCCGCTCGGCGCGCTGCACGACACCGCCGCGCAACGAGCGCTGCACGCCGCGGGCGTGCGGGTGCTGCTGCGCACCAAGGCGCTCGGGCTGCGCCGGGACGAGCTGGGCTGGCGGGTTCCCGTGCGCGGGCGCGGCGGCGACGACGTGCTCAACGCCGACTCGGTGGTGCTGGCCGTGCCGCACCAGCACGCCACCGCACTGCTGTCCGGGCTGCCGCTGCCCGCGGCTGCTCGCTGGGCCGGGCTCGGGGCGGCGCCCATCGTCAACGTGCACGTGCACTACGACCGGGCGGTGCTGGCCGAGCCGATGGCCGCGGCGCTCGACTCGCCGGTGCAGTGGCTGTTCGACCGGACCTCGATCGCAGGCGCCCGGCACGGCCAGTACCTGGCGATCTCGCTGTCCGCGGCGCAGGAACTGCTCGACCGGCGCACCGACGAGCTGCGCGAGGTGTTCCTGCCCGCGCTGAACGACCTGCTGCCCGCGGCCCGGCAGGCGCACGTGGCGGACTTCTTCGTCACCCGCGAACCGCGCGCGACCTTCGACCAGGCCCCCGGGACGCGAGCGCTGCGGCCCCCGGCGGACACCGGGATCACCGGCCTGGTGCTCGCCGGTGCGTGGACCGCCACCGGCTGGCCCGACACGCTCGAAGGCGCTGTGCGCAGCGGAGAACGGGCCGCGCGCGTCCTGCGGGCGGCCACCGGCGACGCCCGGCGAGCGGGCGTGGAGGTGTCCCGATGACCATTGCCGTCCCCAGCGCGCTGACCACCTCGCGGCGGCAGGTGGAGCCCGCACTGCGAGCCGCGGTCGGCGAACTCGACGAGCACACCCGGCTGGTCTGCGAGTACCACTTCGGCTGGGTGCACGCCGACGGCAGCCCCGACGGCCGCACCGGCAAGGCGCTGCGGCCCGCGCTGGTGCTGCTCGCCGCGGCCGCCGCCGTCGACGACGCGCCCGCGCCGTTCCGGGAAGCCGCCGCGGTGGAGCTGGTGCACAACTTCTCGCTGCTGCACGACGACCTGATGGACGACGACACCTCCCGGCGGCACCGGCCCACGGCCTGGACGGTGTTCGGCAGGCCCGCCGCGCTGCTGGCCGGGGACGCGCTGCTCGCGCTCGGCACCAGCGTCCTCGTCGACGCGCCCGTCGCGCACGCCGCCGACGCGGTGCGGATGCTCGGCTCCGCCACCGGACGGCTCATCGTCGGGCAGGCCGCCGACCTCGACTTCGAACGGCGGCACGACGTGGGGCTCGGCGAATGCCTGCGGATGGTCGAGGGCAAGACCGCGGCGCTGCTCGGCTGCGCCTGCGGGCTCGGCGCGCTCGCCGCGGGCGCCGACACCGCCGTCGTCGCCCGGCTGCGGACCTTCGGCGAGGAGCTGGGCATGGCCTTCCAGCTCGTCGACGACCTGCTCGGCCTGTGGGGAGACCCGGCGACCACCGGCAAGCCGGTGCTCTCCGACGTGCGGGCGCGGAAGAAGACCGCGCCCGTCGTGCACGCCCTCACCTCCGGTACCGCGGCAGGGGAGCGGCTGCACCGGCTCTACCAGGAACCCGAGCAACTCGTCGGCGACCGCGCCGAACTCGCCGCCGACCTCGTGCGGCAGGCCGGGTCGAAGGAATGGGCCGAGACCGAATGCGAACGCAGGCTCACCGCCGCGCTCGCGCAACTGCCCACCGGCGGCCGGACCTGCGCCGCGGTGGACGCCCTGACCGAACTCGCGGAATTCATCGTGCGGAGGCAATGGTGACCGAACAGCTGACCCGATCCGGGACCGAAGACCAGACCCTGCCGGACCTGCCGCTGGGCAGCGGTGTCCGCGCGCACGCGGCCCTGCTGTCGGCCCAGGAGCACCTGCTGTCCCTGCAGGACACCGACGGCTGGTGGAAGGGGGAGCTGCAGACCAACGTCACGATGGACGCCGAAGACCTGCTGATGCGCCAGTTCCTCGGCATCCGCACGCCCGCCGAGACCGAGCGCACCGCGCGCTGGATCCGCTCCCAGCAGCGCGAGGACGGCACCTGGGCGACGTTCTTCGGCGGACCCGGCGACCTGTCCACCACCGTCGAGGCCTACACCGCGCTCAAGCTCGCGGGTGACGATCCCGAAGCCGAGCACATGGTGGCGGCCCGGAGCTGGGTCCTCACCCACGGCGGCATCGAGGCGACCCGGGTGTTCACCCGGATCTGGCTGGCGCTGTTCGGCGAGTGGTCCTGGGACGAGCTGCCCGCGATGCCGCCGGAAGTGGTGCTGCTGGGCGCGTCGGTGCCGCTGAACCTCGCCGACTGGGCGTGCTGGGCCCGGCAGACCGTGGTGCCGCTGACCGTGGTGTGCACGCTGCGGCCGCGCCGCGACCTGGGGGTGAGTGTCGGGGAGCTGCGCACCGGACGCGTCCCGCAGCGCTCCACCGGCCCGTGGGACCGGGCGTTCCACGCGCTCGACGCGGTGCTGCACCGCTACCAGCGCCGTCCGCTTCGCTCGCTGCGGGAACTGTCGATGCGCCGCGCCGCCGAGTGGATCGTGGCCCGCCAGGAGGCCGACGGGTCGTGGGGCGGCATCCAGCCGCCGTGGGTGTACTCGCTGCTGGCGCTGCACCTGCTCGGCTACCCGCTGGAGCACCCGGTGCTGCGGGAGGGCATCGCCGGGCTCGACGGGTTCACCGTGCACGAGCAGACCCCGGACGGGCCGGTGCGCAGGCTGGAGGCCTGCCAGTCGCCGGTGTGGGACACCGTGCTGACCGTGCAGGCGCTGCGCGACTCCGGGCTGCCCGCCGACCACCCGGCGCTGCGCTGCGCCGCGGACTACCTGCTCGACGAGGAGGTCCGGGTCACCGGCGACTGGGCGGTGCGCAGGCCGAACCTGGCGCCCGGCGGATGGGCCTTCGAGTTCGAGAACGACGGCTACCCGGACACCGACGACACCGCGGTGGCGCTGCTGGCGCTCAACCGCGTCGAGCACAGCAAGCCGGGCGAGCTGCGGCGCGCCATCGACCGCGGCGTGCACTGGCTGCGCGGCATGCAGTCCCGCGACGGCGGCTGGGGCGCGTTCGACGCGGACAACACCCGCAAGCTCGTCACCAGGTTGCCGTTCTGCGACTTCGGCGAGGTCATCGACCCGCCGTCGGCGGACGTCACCGCGCACGTGGTGGAGGCGCTGTCCGCGGTCGGGCACCGCGACGACCCGGCGGTGCGCGCCGGAGTCCGGTGGCTGCTGGAGAACCAGGAATCCGGGGGCTCCTGGTTCGGCCGCTGGGGCGCCAACCACGTGTACGGCACCGGGGCGGTGGTGCCCGCGCTGATCGAGGCCGGCGTGCCCGCGAACCACCCGTCGTTGCGGCGCGCGGCGCGCTGGCTGGAGCAGCACCAGAACGCCGACGGGGGCTGGGGCGAGGACATGCGCTCCTACACCGACGAGCGCTGGATCGGTGTCGGCACCTCCACGGCCTCGCAGACCGGGTGGGCGCTGATGGCGCTGCTCGCGCTCGGCAGGCACACCACCGACGCGGTGCGCAACGGCGTCGAGCACCTGGCCGCCACCCAGCGCGCGGACGGCACCTGGGACGAACCGCACTACACGGGCACCGGGTTCCCCGGCGACTTCTCGATCAACTACCACCTGTACCGGTTGATCTTCCCGCTCACCGCGCTCGGCCGGTACGAGCGCGCGGTCGCCGAGCGGTGATCGGGGCGTGGCGGTGAACGCGGCGGCGCAGCGGCGGACCTGGGGAGCCCCCACCGGTCCCCGGGTGCTGCTGTGCGCGCCGCTGCGCTGCGAGGCGGCCGCGCTGCGCGGCGCGACCACCTCGCCGGTGCTGCGCACCGGGCTCGGCCCGTGGCGCAGCGCGCGCACCATCGCCGGGGTCCCGCTGGGGCCCGGTGACGCGCCGGTCGTGCTCGGCCTGGCCGGGGGAGTCGGTGCGACCGGGCCCGGTGCCGTCGTGGTCGCCGACGAGATCCGCGACGAGGCAGGCACCGTCCGGCTGCCCGCCGCGCACGCGCTGGCCGCCCGGTTGCGCGCCGCCGGATTCCCGGTGCTCGTCGGCCCGGTCGCCAGCGCCGACCACGTGGTCGGCGGTGCCGAACGCGCCGCCCTGGCCACCACGGGCGTGGTGGCGGTGGACATGGAATCCGCAGCCCTGGCCCGCTCGGCGGGGGAGCGGCTGTGCGCCGTGGTGCGGGTCGTCGTCGACACCGCGCGGACCCCGCTGCTGCACCCGCGCACCCCCGGCCGCGGGGTGCGCGCCCTGCTGCGGCTGCGGCGGCTCGCTCCCGTCGTGACCGCGTGGGCCGCGTCCCCGCACCGATGTCGGCGCACCGCACCCGACCGACCGCGGTGACGACCCGGCGTCCCGCCCCCACCCGAACCGTGCTGGAGGTACTGACATGGGAATTCCGATGCGCCAAGCCGTTCGCGTCGGCTCCTACCTCGTGCGGCAGAAGCTCGCGCGACGCGAGAAGTTCGCCCTCACCCTGGAGCTCGAACCGCTGTTCGCCTGCAACCTGGCCTGCGCCGGCTGCGGCAAGATCCAGCACCCCGCCAGCGTGCTCAAGCAGCGGATGCCGGTGGACCGGGCGCTGGCCGCCGTCGAGGAGTGCGGCGCCCCCGTCGTCTCCATCGCAGGCGGCGAACCGCTGATGCACCCCGAGATCGAGGTGATGGTCGCCGAGCTCGTGCGGCGCAAGAAGTTCGTCTACCTGTGCACCAACGCGCTGCTGATGCCCCGCAAGATCGACAAGTTCACGCCGTCCCCGTACTTCTCCTGGGCGGTGCACATCGACGGGCTGCAGGAGCGCCACGACGCCTCGGTGTGCAAGCAGGGCGTGTTCGACCAGGCGGTGGCGAACGTGCGGGACGCGCAGCGCCGCGGCTTCCGGGTCACCACCAACAGCACGTTCTTCAGCACCGACACGCCCGCGTCGGTGATCGAGGTGCTCGACTACCTCAACGACGAGCTCGAAGTCGACCAGATGATGCTCTCGCCCGCCTACGCCTACGACAAGGCGCCGGATCAGGAGCACTTCCTCGGCGTCACCGAGACCCGCGAGCTGTTCGCGAAGGTCTTCGCCGACGGCAGGCGCAAGAAGTGGCGGTTCAACCACTCGCCGCGGTTCCTCGACTTCCTGGAGGGGAAGGTCGACTTCGGCTGCACGGCGTGGGCGATCCCGTCCTACTCGCTGCACGGCTGGCAGCGACCCTGCTACCTGATGGGCGACGGGTACGTGCAGAGCTACCGGGAGCTCGTGGACGAGACCGACTGGGAGTCCTACGGCCGCGGCCGGGACCCGCGGTGCGCCAACTGCATGGCGCATTGCGGTTACGAACCGACCGCGGTACTGGCCACGATGGGTTCACTACGCGAATCCATTCGTGCCCTGAAAGGGTGAGGGATACCACCCGCACCCCTGTTGATCAGCAACGATGCGGTTACCCTTGTGGTCCCGCCCCCGACGACGGACACCGATACGAATGAAGCAGCCATCGCAGGTCGTGCACCTCGACGCGCTCCCATCGCACCTGTGGCACGCCGCCAAGCACCTGGGCGAAACGGTTCTCGCACCGCTGGTGCTGTTCTACGTCCTGTTCACCTTCACCGGGCTGACCGGTGGCCTGATCGCCGCACTGGTCTGGGGGGTCGGCGCCGTCGCCGTCCGCCTCGTGCTCCGGCTGCAGGTGCCGCTGGTGCTGATGTTGACCACCGGGGTGCTGGTGGTGCGGACCGTCGTCGGGTTCGCCACGAACAGCTCGTTCCTGTACTTCCTGGAACCGAGCCTGCAGAACTTCCTGGTGGCGGTGCTGTTCCTCGGGTCGCTGCTGTTCGAGCGCACGCTCATCGCGAAGCTCGCCGACGACTTCTGCATCCTGCCGCCGTCGCTGATCGGCAACGCCCGAGTGCAGCGGTTCTTCCGGCGGGTGTCGCTGCTGTGGGCGCTGGTGTTCACGATCAACGGGTTCACCACGCTGTGGGCGCTCGCCCAGGCGACCATCGGGCACTTCCTGCTGGCCAGCACCGCCGGCTCGTTCAGCCTGGTCGCGGTGGCGGCGATCGCCTCCATCTGGTGGCTGCGGCGCGAACTGCGCGGTGAAGGGATCACGCTGCGGTTCGCCCGCACGGCCTGAGCACCGCGCGGCCCACGGCCCACCGATCCGTCCGGGTCGGTGGGCCGTTCTCGTGCGCGGCCCTCAACCGAAGCGGTGGGCCAGCCGGTGGAAGGTGGCGGGCAGCGCGCCGTGCACCCGGGCGGCGAGGCCCAGCCAGCTCGGCACGAACACCTCTGCGGTGCCCGCCTCCAGCGCCCGCAGCAGCACCCGCGCCACCCGCTCCGGCGGGACCGGCCGCGGGAACCGGCGCACCGGGGCGGCACGGCCTGCGAAGAAGCGGGTGGCGACCAGCCCGGGGAACACGGTGGTCACCGGCACGCCCTCGTGCGCGACGCTCGCCGCGAACGCCCGCAGCCCCGCCTTCGTCGCCGAGTACACCGCCTCCTGCCGCACCCCGGTCGCGGCGATGGAGGAGACGAACCCGACCCGCCCGCCGCGCGCCGCCAACCCGGGCAGCGCGGCGCGGGTCAGCTGCAGCGGGGCGGTGAGGTTCAGCGCGACCAGCTCCGCGATCCGAGCCGCCGACATCTCCGGCAGCGGGCCCGCGCACCCTGCCCCGGCGTTGTTGATCAGCAGATCGGTGTCGGCGGCGACCTCCGCTACCCGGTGCACCGCGTCCGGATCGGCCAGGTCCGCCACCAGCGCCCGACCGCCGCTGCGCCGCGCCACCGCGACCAGCCGCTCCCGGTCCCGGCCCACCAGCACCGGATCCCACCCCGACGCGCCCAGCTCCAGCGCCAGGGCGGCGCCGATGCCGGAGGACGCACCGGTCACCAGCGCGGTCCGGGACCTCACCCGGAGCCCTCCTCGATGGCCCTGCGCAGGTGCTCGCCGCGGTGCGTGAGCACCCAGATCCCCGCCATCAGCACCACCCCGGCCAGCGCCTGCCCCACCAGCGCGCCCGGTGCCGTCTCGACGCGTTCACCGAGCCAGCTCACCCCGATCGCCATCCCCACCAGCGGATCGGCCGCGGTGATCACCGCGAGGGCGGGGGAGATGAACCGGCCCTGCTGGAAGGTGTTCTGGCTCAGCAGGAACCCCACCGGCCCCAGCGCGCACACCACGTACAGCGTCGGATGCGTGAACGGTTCCGCGATGCCGCCGTGCCGCAGCTGCTCGGCCACCACCTTGATCAGGCCCGCCGTCACGCCGTAGAGCACCCCGGTGGCCAGCGCCAGCGCCAGCACCCGCACCTCCCCGGGGAACCGGTTCGCGGTGAGCACGCAGGCCAGCACCACCAGCGCCAGCACCACCGCCAGCGGCCGCACATCGGTCGTCGTGGTGAACCCCGTGCCCTCACCGGTGGGCCTCGCCAGCAGCAGGAACGCCGCCAGCCCTGCCATCACCGCCAGCGCCCCGAGCACCAGCACCCGGTCCAGCCTGCGGTGCGCCATGCCCGCCGCGAACACCGCGCCGAACAGCACCGAGGTCACCAGTAGCGGCTGCACCAGCACCAGCGGACCGAACGCCAGCGCCACCATCTGCAGCGACAGCCCGGCTAGCACCGTGCCGATGCTCAGCAGCCAGATCGGCTTGCGCACCAGGTCCCACAGCAGCCGCGGATCGAGCGTGCGGCTGGTCGGCACCTGCTTGGTGGCGCGCTGCTGCACCGCGCTGGCCAGGCCGAACCCGGCCGCGCCGAGCACGGCGGCCGGGACCGCGACCCCCAGCATCGTGCCCGTGGAGCTCACGAGCCGACGCCCACCGGTGCCGGGTCGCCGAGCGCGGCGAAGGCCTGCCGGAACCGGTCGGCGAACTCGTCCACGTCCGGGAACGAACCGGGATCCGTGGTGATGCCGATGCCGGTGTGCTCGGCCCAGTGGATCACGCCGAGCGCCAGGCCCACCCCGGTGGCCAACGGGAGCACCGGGTGCACGGTGTGCAACCGGGCACCGGCGATCCGCGGCTCCTCGGACCGGCCGGGCATGATCGAGACGATGGCCTGGAAGAACCGGCCCCGGTACATCGACCGGACCGCCTTCGCGTGCAGCGGCGCGGGCAGCACGCCCAGCGCGCTCAGCACCGCGGCCGCGGCGATCGGCCTGCCGCCGCGCTGCGCCCGGTCCAGCCGAGCGGCGATCTCGGAGAGGCGCCGGCGCGGCGACATCGGCCCCAGCGGCAGGTCCACCGCGACCCCCGCCGCGTGGTTGCCGAACCACCAGGCGCCGCGCCCGGTGCCGCGCGGCACCATCGCGCGCAGCGAGCGCTGCGTGGTGTCGTTCTCGTCCATCCGGTGCAGCGCCTCCGCCAGCACCGCCAGCAGCAGGGCGGTGCGGCTGACCCGGTGCGCGGCCGCGGTGCGGCGCACCTGATCGGTGGGGAGCTCCACCCACGCGAAGCGGCGGGACGAGGTGCTGCGCCGCGCCGGTCGCCCCGCGGGCACCGCGTTCGCGGCGACCAGCCCGAGCACTCCGCGCAGCACCACCAGCGCCCGCCGCGGGCCGGTCGGCTCCGGGCCGGCGGGCGGCTCTTCCTCCCGGGGGTCGTCGGTGAGCAGCCGCAGCAGCGTCGAGGTCATCACCAGCCCGTCGCCGAGCGCGTGGTGCATCGACACCAGCAGCACGACCTGCGCCGATCCCGGTTCGCGCAGCACCTTCATCGCCCACGGCGGCCGGTCGGCGCGCAGCGGGGCGGTGAAGAACTCCCGTTCCACCCGCTCCCGTTCGCCGGGCTCGCCGCTGAGCTCCTGGTGGCCGAGGTGCTCGGGGACCGAGAGCTCGCGAACCGGGATCCGGCGGCCGCCGCTGATCCGGTGGTGCAGCATCGGCAGCCGCGGCGCCCGGCTGGTGATCAGACCGCCGAGGTGGTCGATCCAGTCCGCGGTCGTCATCACCCGGTCCGGATCGCTCAGGGTCAGCACCGCACCGGTGCGCTGCGGCACCTCCGGGGTGGCGGCGTGCACGAAGAACGCGTCCTGCCCGCGCAGCCGGCGCGACCGCGGCTGGGGGCGCAGGTCGGCGAGGGCGGCGACCTGGTCGGCGAACCGGCCGGTGTCCCGCAGGTGCTCGTGCACCCGCTGCTCGGCCGCGTGCAGCGCTCCCGGCTCGTCGAGCAGGCGTTGCAGCGCACCGGCCAGCGCGTCCGCGTCCTCGCACAGCTCGGCGAGCCCGTCCTCGGCCATCAGCTCCGCGTTGGCGCGGCCGTGCCCGGCGATCGGTTCCACCATGAGCACCGGCCGCGCGCACGCGAGCGCCTCCAACGCCGTGGCACCGCCCGCGTTGGTGACCACCACGTCGGCGGCCGCGGTGTAGTCGGGCACGGCGCGCACCCAGCTCAGCGGCAGCAGCCGCGGGTCCCGGTCGGCGCGGTCCCGCAGCCGCCGCAGCAGCGTTCCGTTGTGGCCGCACAGCACCACCACCCGGTCGATCGCGGTGCGCAGCGCCGCGTCGGCGGCCCGCTCCACGGAACCGAAGCCGAGCGAACCGCACGAGATCAGCAGCACCCGCCCTTCGGGGGGCAGTCCGCAGTCGCGGCGGGCCGCCGCCTTGTCCCGCGGCCGGAACCGGCGCTCCACCGGCGGGGCGCTCACCGCGTGCACCGAGCGCGGCTGGGCGCGGCGCGCGGCGCGCAGCCCGTTCTCGCTCATCACGTAGTGCAGGTCGATGCGCGAGTACACCCAGAACGGGTGCGGCGCGAAATCGGAGATCACCGCCGCGATCGGCACGTCGAGCTCGCCGCGCCCGCGCAGCCAGTCTAGCCCTGCGGTCCCCAGCGGGTAGGTGGACACGACCAGATCAGGGCGGTGCTCGGCCAGCACGGGCCGCAGCCTGCGCCCGCACCAGGAGCCGACGAACCGGCGGCAGCCGTCGGCGAACCAGCGCTGCCGCCACAGCGCGGCGTAGAAGAAGTCGTACAGCCAGGGGGTGCGTTCGACGTTGGTGACGTAGATGCGCTGGAAGGCGGCGGGCACCCAGGAACCCATCACCTGCAGCGCGTCCACCCAGGTGACGGTGCATTCCGGCCAGCGGGCGCGGGCGGCCTCTTCCACGGCCCGCGCCGTGGCGTTGTGCCCTTCCCCGATGGTGGCGCTGACCAGCAGGAGTCGGTGCGGTGGCTGAGTCACGAGGCGAGCTCCCCCCTCCGAGAACGGCTCGTGGTCCGGAGGCTAACGGCGTCCCGAGGGCCCGGCCGGATGAGCGAACGACCCACGGCCGGATGACTCGGCCACCGGTTTCGGGTGAGGATGGCCGGGATGGATCAGCTGACGCCCGGGCGACCGGGTGGGACGGGAGTGCGCATGACCAGCAAGCAGGAGGCGGCGGCCGCGGTCCGGGCGAAGAAGGTCGAGCTCGGCGTGACCTGGGCGCAGCTGGCGGAGGCGGTGGGCCGCCCGGTCGCGTGGACGACGGCGGCGCTGTTGGGCCAGCACCCGATGCCGGAGCCGGAGGCGCGCGCCGCGGTGGAACTGCTGGAGCTGGGACCGGACGTGCTGCACGCGCTGCGCCTGCAGCCGACCAGAGGAGCGCTGGACGAGGCGGTGCCGACCGATCCCACGATGTACCGCTTCTACGAGGTGCTGCAGGTCTACGGGCCGACGATCAAGGAGCTGATCCACGAGGAGTTCGGCGACGGCATCATGAGCGCGATCAACTTCCGGCTCGACGTCGGCCGGGTCGAAGATCCGCAGGGCGACCGGGTCGTGGTGACCTTGGACGGGAAGTTCCTGCCGTACCAGTGGTGACTTCGCGCGCGGCCGTTCACGCGGTGCCTGCCCGTCCGTCCGCTTCTGCCGGGTGACACCGAGGTGGCGGAACTCCAGTGGTCTGCTCGCTGCCCGTTCTCTCGGTGCGGCCGCGATGTCCGATGCGTGCCCACCACGGCGATGTCGCCGTCGTCGCGAGACGGGGAACCCGCGGCGGTGCCGGTCGCCCGGGCGGACGTCGGCTGAGCGGAAAGCCGAGACCCGCCGGGCGGGTCACAGGGAGGCGGTGAGGAACGCGTCGCGCAGGTCGTGGGCGAGGTGCGCCGGCCACAGCGCGTGCAGCGGCGCGAACAGCGCGGGGCGCAGCTCCACCACCCGGGTCCGCCCGCCCGCGGCGGGCCCGGGCGGCGCGGTCACCAGCGCCACGTACCCGGTGCCGATCACGGCGGTGACCGGCGGGGTGCCCTGGATCGGGTTGCGCAGGTGCTCCGGTTCGAACCCGGCGCGGCGGCAGTGCTCCAGCAGCAGGTCGGTGTAGCCGGACCGCCCCGGATCGCCCCAGACGACGAGCCGTTCCGCAGCGAGTTCGGTGAGCTCGACGTGGTCTCGGTCGGCCAGGTGGTGCTCGGCGGCGACGGCCAGCGAGAGCCGGTCCTGGCGGAGGGTGCTGCGGGTCAGCCCGTGCTGCGGGTGCATGCCGCGGCAGAGCCCGAGGTCGAGGTCGCCGCCGAGCAGGTCGTCGGCCAGCCGCTGCGGGTAGTGCTGGTGCACCTCGGTGCCGAGCCCGGGCAGTTCCGCGAGCGCGGTGTGCACCAGCGCGGTCACCTCGTCGCTGGTCACCGCCGGGGTGTGCCCGACCCGCAGCGTCTCCGCGCCGCCGCGCCCGATGCGGCGGGCGCGGTGCAGCGCGGAACGGGCGATGCCGTGCAGCACGCGGGCGTCGTCGATGAGCGCCTGCCCGGCGGGCAGCGCGGTGACGCCGCCGGTGTCGCGGCGCAGCAGCGGGACTCCGACCTCGCGTTCGAGGCTGCGCACCGAGGTGCTCAGCGCCTGCTGGGTGAGGTGCAGCCGCGCCGCGGCCCTGGTGAACCCGCCTTCTTCGGCGACGGCGACGAGGTGCTCCAGCTTGCGCAGGTCCAGTCCCACGTCCGGCCTCCCGTCCTGGTCACGTGCCGCCGGTCAGGCGGGTCGCCCTCGCTCGGGGCGGCCGGCCCCCCGCTCCGGCCGCCCCGATCCTGCTCCACCCTCGCGGGCGGTCCGGTCAGCGGGTGGTGTACCCGCCGTTGGCGAAGATCGTCTGTCCGGTGATCCACCAGCCGTCGGTGGCCAGGAAGCGGACCAGCGGCTCGATGTCCTCGATCTTGGTGAGCTGGTTCCCGAGCGCCTGCGACTTGTGGAACTCGACCCGTTCGGGGGTCTCCTGCGGGTAGAAGAACGGGGTGTCCATCGGGCCCGGGGCGATGTTGTTCACCGAGATGCCGCGGTCGGCGAACTCCTTGGCCGCGGCCCGGGTGAAGTGCTCCAGCGGAGCCTTGCCGCCCGCGTAGGTGGAGTAGCCGTCGGTGAACGCCGCCAGCAGCGAGGTCACCAAGCTGATGATCTTGCCGTTGTCGTTGATCCGGCGGCCCGCCTCCTGCAGGAAGAAGTACGCGGCCTTGGCGTTGATGCCGAACATCCGGTCGTACTCCTCCTCGGAGGTCTCGACGATCGGTTTGCGCAGCACCATGCCGGTGGTGTTCACCGCGACGTCCACCCCGCCGAACTCGTCGACTGCGGCGTCGAACAGCCGCCGCACGTCCTCGACGCGGGTCAGGTCGCCCGCGACGACGACCGCCGAGGAGCCCGCCGCGCGGACGGCCTCGGCGGTGCGCTCGGCGTCGTCCTTCGAGGACTCGGAGTGGTGGTGGACCACGACCTTCGCCCCGGCTTCGGCGAGCTTGGTGCTGATCAGCCCTCCGAGGTTCTTGCCGCCGCCCGCGACCACCGCGACCTTGCCGTTCAGCGTGTGCTCGGCCATTTCGCCCTCCTGCCGTGCTCGGTCGACCGGCGCGCTTCGCCGGTGCACCACCGACGCTAGGCAGCACCGCGCGGAACCGGGAAACACGAGTTTCGCGTGCGCCGACAAGGAACATCGATACCCGCAGGTCGGAGCGTGTTCAGGTGGTCATTCGCAGATCGTCCCGACGGCCTCGGTGAGGGCGCCGCGGTGCAGCGCGTCCAGCCGGTGCCCGAACACGGCGCTGACCGCGGCGGCGGCGAGGTCGAGCCGGCACTCGTCGGTGGGTTCCCGCACGGGCTCGGTCCTGCGCAGCTCGCGCACGGCGCCGGCACTGATCCGGTCCAGTTCGGGCCGCACGTCCGCGCCGAGGTCGGGGCGGTGGTCGGGCCGCAGCTCCGGGTGCGCGTCCCACTCCGCGAACAGGCCGCGCTGGACCTCCTTGCCCGCTTCGATCTGGTGCCGGAAGAACCGGACCCCGTCCGCCGGGTTGAGCCCCGCCTCGGTGGAGAGTTCGGCGACGGCGTCGAGCACCTCCCGCTCTCGCGGCGGGTCCTCGATCGGAGCGCCGGTGCCGTACTTGGCGGCGGCGACCTCGTCGGCCAGCAGCAGGCGTTGCGCGGCGAGGTCGACCAGGGCGGTCAGCGCGGCCTCCGCCGGTTCCGGTGCCGGGGCGCTCGCCGCGGTGGCAGGGGCCGCGGTGGAGATCAGCACGCCGAGGGCGAGCCCGGTGAGCATCGTTCGTCGCATGTCCGCTCCTCGTCGATCGGTGTCGCGGAGGAGTCTGCCCCGACCGGGCTCGCGCACCCGGCCCGACATGCCCCGGCGTGTCGGCGCGGGCGTGGTGACGGTGCGTCGCCAGGACGAGTTCGGTCCACTGTGCGGACACTGTGGACCGTCGGTGCACGCGAGTTGAACCGCACTGGAACGGTTTCCATCCGGCGGGTCGGTCGGAGGGCTGTCGATAGCAGTCCTCAGTGGTCTGATCGGACCGGCCGCCACGGGTGCTCGGGATGCAGTGATTACGCCTTTCGGCGGAACGTGCTCGCGGGGATTGTCATCGGCGTGACAAGAAAATTCTCGGTCCGAACAGCTAACTTGACGCGCTCTGCGCGAGGTCGATAGGTGTTCCCGATCTTCACCGGTTGCGGTGCGCAGAGCGAGGGAGCGGGAATGGTGCGAGACGGGCGAACGGACGGCGCGGGCGGGACGCGGCACGGCACGCGCGCGTTGCGGGTCCTGGCCAGAGCGGGCATGGCCTCGCCGACGGCGCCCCGCCGCGCGCTGCGCGGACTCGCCGACGTGCGCGCCTGGGGTCCGCTGGTCGGAGCACTGCGGCACAGCACCCGGACCCGGCCCGCCGCCGTCGGCCTCGTCGACGAGCTCGGCGAGGTCACCTACGCCGAACTGGACCGCGCCTCCGACCTGCTGGCCGTCGCGCTGCGCGACCGCGGCTTCGACGACGAGCACACCATCGCGGTGTGCTGCCGGGACCACCGCTGGCTGGTCCTGGTGCTGCTGGCCTGCGGGAAGCTCGGCGTGCACGTGGTGCTGCTGAACACCGGCTTCGCCGCGCCCGAACTCGCCGACGTGATCGCCCGCGAGCAGGCCGCCGCGCTCGTCGCCGACGGAGAGTTCGCCCCGCTGGTGGCCCGGACCCGGCTGCGGGTGCCGCACTTCGAGGCCTGGCCCGCGGAAGGCGGCCCCGGCACCACCACGCTGACCGGCCTGCTCGCGGAGGCCGAGCAGTCCCCGGAAGAACCCGTGATCCCCCGGCCGCGGCGACCGGCGAGCGTCGTGCTGCTCACCAGCGGCACCACCGGCAGACCCAAGGGGGCGCGCAGGCAGGTCCGCTCCGCGCTGAGCGCCGCCGAATTCCTCGACCGCATCCCGCTGCGTGCCGGGGAACCCACCTTCATCGCCTCCCCGCTGTTCCACGCCATCGGGTACTCGCAGCTGACCGTCGCGTTCGGACTCGGCAGCGCCGTGGTGGTGCGGCACCGGTTCGACGCCGCGCGCCTCGCGACCGCGGTGCGCGCGCACGGATGCCGCGCGGTCGTGCTGGTGCCGACGATGCTGCGGCGGTTGCTGGACCTCGACCCGGAGTTCCTGCGCACCACCCTGTCCGGGCTGCGCGTGGTGATCGTGTCCGGTTCGGTGCTCGCCCCGGAGCTGGCGCGGGCCACCGCGGAGCGGCTCGGCGACGTGCTCTACAACCTGTACGGCTCCACCGAAGCCGCGGTCGCCGCGGTCGCCACCCCGGCCGAGCAGCGCCGCGCACCGGGCACCGCGGGACGCAGCCCGCACGGCTGCGCGGTGCGGCTCTACGACGCGGGGAACCGGCGGATCACCCGGCCCGCGGTGCTGGGGCGGATCTTCGCGGGCGGGACGCTGACCTCGACCGGGTACACCACCGGCTTCGGGCGGCCGCAGATCGACGGGCTGGTGGACACCGGCGACCTCGGCCACTTCGACGAATCCGGGCTGCTGTTCGTGGACGGCCGCGCCGACGACATGATCATCTCGGGTGGGGAGAACGTGTTCCCGGCCGAGGTGGAGAACCTCATCGCCACCCACCAGGCCGTGAAGGACGTCGCCGTCCTCGGCATCTCCGACCCGGAGTTCGGCCAGCGGCTGCACGCGTTCGTGGTGCCCATCCCCGGCGCGGAGCTGCACCCGCTGGAGATCGTCGACTTCGTCCGCCAGCGCCTCGCCCGGCACAAGGTCCCGCGGCAGGTCGACCTGGTGCGCGCGGTGCCGCGCAGCGCCACCGGCAAGGTCCAGCGCACCGCCCTGCCCGCGGGCTGAACCGCGCCCACCGCGCGCCCCGGAACGTCGCATCGACCCGGCAGCGGGCCGGAACCCGGTGGTCGGCGCCCTGTCCGAAAGTATCAATGATCTGGCCGTCGGCGTCAGACCGGACAGGTGAAACCCGGCATAACGTGATCGTGTCCCCAGCGCACGACCACGAGGAGCCCGCATGTCACCGATCCGCCAACCCCATGTCGCCATCATCGGCAGCGGGTTCGCGGGCATCGCGGTGGCCGCGCAGCTCCGGCGTGCCGGCCACACCTCGTTCACGATCTTCGAACGCGCCCCCGGCGTGGGCGGGGTGTGGCGGGACAACACCTATCCCGGAGCCGCCTGCGACGTGCCCTCGCACCTGTACTCGTACTCGTTCCAGCCGGAACCGACCTGGCGGCGCCGGTTCGCCGAGCAGCCGGAGATCCTGCAGTACCTGCGGCGTTGCGTGGAGCAGAACCGGCTGACCCGGCACCTGCGGCTGAACACCTCCATCGAAGCCGCCGACTACGACGAGAAATCCCGGAAGTGGCGCCTGCGCACCGGATCCGGCGACCTCGTCGAGGCGGACGTGCTGGTGCCCGCCGTAGGCCAGCTGAGCGAACCGGTCGTGCCGAAGCTGCCGGGGCTGGACGACTTCGACGGCCCCGCGTTCCACTCCGCCCGCTGGGACCACCAGCTGGACCTGCGGGACAAGCGGGTCGCGGTGATCGGCACCGGCGCGAGCGCCGTGCAGTTCGTGCCCGCCATCGCCGACCGGGTGCGGGAGATGACCGTGTACCAGCGCTCGGCGCCGCACATCGTTCCCCGCCCGGACCGCGGTTACCAGTCCTGGCACCGGTTCGCGTTCCGCCACGTCCCCGGCGCGCAGGCGCTCGGCCGGTTCGGGGTGTGGCTGTTCTTCGAAGCGGCCGGGCGCGGGCTGACCACCGCGCAGGGCATCGGCAAGGTGTTCACCCTGGTCGCGAGCGGCCATCGCCGCAGACAGGCGGCCGCGGAGCCGCTGCGCGCGGACCTGGCGCCCGACCACCCGATCGGCTGCAAGCGGGTGCTGTTCTCCAGCGAGTACTACCCGGCGTTCTCCCGCGACGGCGTCCGCCTGGAGCGCGGTGCGATCGACCGGATCACGCGGAACGGGGTGCGCACCGCCGACGGCGTCGAGCATCCCGCGGACGTGCTCATCTTCGGGACCGGGTTCGACGCGAGCCACTTCCTGTCCACGGTGGACATCACCGGTGCCGGTGGCGCCCGGCTCGACGAGGTGTGGAAGCGGGGCGCGCGCGCCTACCTGGGCATGGCGGTGCCCGGCTTCCCGAACATGTTCGTGATGTACGGACCCAACACCAACCTCGGCTCCGGCTCCGTGGTGCACGTGCTGGAGAGCCAGGCCAGGTACGTGGTGCGCCTGGTGCGCAGGCTCGCCCGGCGCCCCGGTGCCGCGCTGGACGTGCTCCCGACCGCCGCGGAGCGGTTCGACCACGAGATGCAGCGGCGGCTGCGGGACAGCGTGTGGACCTCCTGCCGCAGCTGGTACCGCGACTCCGACGGGCGGATCAGCACCAACTGGCCCGGATCGATGACCGAGTACCGGCGCCGCACCCGGTGCCCCGACCTGAACGACTTCCAAGTGCTGACGGCTTCCACCACGTGACCGCCGCTCCGCCCCGAATTCCACAGCGATCGAGCGGGCCGACGGCGGCCCGGACCCCCTGAGAGGTGTGCACATGCCCGACCACGACTACGACGTGCTCGTCATCGGTTCCGGCTTCGGCGGCGGAGTGTCCGCGCTGCGGCTGACCGAGAAGGGCTACCGGGTCGGGGTGGTGGAGGCGGGCAGACGATTCCGCGACGAGGACTTCCCGAAGACCTCGTGGCGGCTGCGCGACTACCTGTACCTGCCGAAGCTCGGCTGCTACGGCATCTTCCGGTTCGACTTGCTCAAGGACGTGCTGATCCTCAGCGGCGCCGGGGTCGGCGGCGGATCGCTGGTATACGCCAACACCCTGTACGAGCCCCCGGCCGAGTTCTACGCGCACCCGCAGTGGGCGGGCATCACCGACTGGCGCCGCGAACTCGCGCCCTACTACGACCAGGCGAAGCGGATGCTCGGCGTGGCCGAGAACCCGCGGGACACCCCGGCGGACGAGGCGATGCGCGCCGCCGCCGAAGATCTCGGCATCGCCGACACCTTCCACCGCGCGCAGGTCGGCGTGTACTTCGGCGAACCCGGTGCCACCGCGGAGGATCCGTACTTCGGCGGCGCCGGACCGAAGCGGCAGGGCTGCCTGCACTGCGGCGAGTGCATGACCGGGTGCAGGCACGGCGCGAAGAACACGGTGGCGAAGAACTACCTGCACCTGGCCGAGAACGCCGGGGCCGAGGTGCACCCGCTGACCACGGTCACCGAGGTGCGGCCGCTGCCCGGCGGCGGCTACGCGGTCTCGACGGTGCGCACCGGGCGGCGGCTGCGCAAGCGGCGCCGCACGTTCACCGCGCAGGAGGTGGTGTTCTCCGCGTCGGCGCTGGGCACCCAGAAGCTGCTGCACCGGATGCGGGATTCCGGTGCGCTGCCGGGCATCTCGTCCCGGCTGGGGCTGCTCAGCCGCACGAACTCCGAGCAGATCCTCGCGGCCCGCGCCCGCGGCGACGAACGCGACTTCAGCGAAGGCGTCACCATCACGTCCTCGGTGCACCCGGACGCGTCGACGCACATCGAACCGGTCCGCTACGGCAAGGGCAGCAACCTGCTGGCGCTGCTGGAGGCCGCGCTGGTCGATCCGAAACCCGGCCGCAACCGGTTCCTGCTGGGGTTGCGGCACATGCTGCGCCACTGGCGGGACCTGCCGACGCTGCACTCACCGCGCCGCTGGTCGCAGCAGACGATCGTGCTGCTGGTGATGCAAGCGGTGGACAACTCGCTGACGCTGCGCACCAAGCGCGGCCTGTTCGGCCGCAAGCTCAGCAGCGAGCAGGGAGACGGGGAACCGAACCCGACGTGGATCCCGGCCGGGCACGCGGCGGCCCGCTCGGTCGCCGAGAAGATCGGCGGGGTGCCCGCGGGCAGCTGGGCGGACCTGGCGAACGTCCCCATCACCGGGCACTTCATCGGCGGCTGCGCGATCGGCTCCGACGCCGAGCACGGCGTGGTGGACGCCTACCACCGGCTCTACGGGCACCCGGGGCTGCACGTGGTCGACGGCTCGACGATCTCGGCGAACCTGGGCGTGAACCCGTCGCTGACCATCACCGCGCAGGCCGAGCGCGCGATGGCGCTGTGGCCGAACAAGGGCGAACCGGACCGCCGCCCCGAGCTGGGCGAGCCGTACCGCCCGGTCGAGCCCAGCGTCCCGGCCGCCCCCGTGGTGCCCGCCGCGGCGCCCGGGGCGCTGCGGTTGCCGCTGAGCCCGATCTGATGTGCTGGGGCGGGAAAGCCCGCCCGCGGCAAGTGCTCGCCCGAACAGGAGAACGGATGACCTATCCACCAGAACCGTGGGAGCTGCACGGCGACCTGCACCTGTCGCTGTGGTCGCTGCCGGAGGTGGAGCTGCCGGGCGTACCGCTGGAGACACCACCGGTGCTGATCGGCGACCGAGGCCTCGTCGGCACCGCGTGGGTGCGCTACGGGCCGGGCAGCGTCCTGGAGTACGACGAGCTCCTCGTGGCCGTGCTGGTCCGCGACGGCGCGGTGCCGCGGGTGCACATCAGCCAGATCTGGGTGGACAGCCCGGAATCCCTGCAGGGCGGCCGGGAGCTGTGGGGAATCCCCAAGGAGCGGGCCGAGTTCCGCAGGCGCACCGGCGCGCGCGTCACCTCCTGCGCGGCCGACGGCATCGCGTCCGCCGGGTTCGCCCGGTTCGCGCGGCTGCCCGGCCGCTGGCCGTTCTCCTACCGCGTCGCCCAGGACCTGCACGAGTTCCAGCAGACGCCGGTGCGCGGCGCGGCCGGGGCGGTCTGGTGCTCGGCGGTGTGGCGGTTCGACCCGGACGGCCCGTTGGGATGGCTGGCCGGGCGGCGGCCGGTGGCGAGCGCGGCGCTGACGGACTTCGCGATGAGCTTCGGGTCCGACTGATCCGGTTCCGTCCCGTTTTCCGTTGTGGGGAGGGGTTTTCGGTTCGCGGTGCGGGGCGTTCGTGGGATCATCGGAGCATGACCGATTCCGCTCGCGCCCTGCTGGACTCGATTCACCGCGACCTCGCCCCGCGGGAGGGGGAGAACCGGCTGGTGCCGCTGGTGCAGGCCGGTTCCGCGCCGAGATCGGTGCTGGCCGCGCTGGCGGCCGAGGAGTCCCGCATCGTGCCGTGCGACTGGCGCAGCTTCCTCACCCTGTCCGCGCGCGCCGCGGACCGGCCCACCCGCGAGTTCTTCGCCGGGCTCGCCGCGGGGGAGGGCGCGGCGCTGGGCGCGCTGCCGAAGCTGGCGGCCGCGCTGGGCTGGAGCGAGCAGGACGTCGCGGACTACCGGCCGAAGGCCGGTTGCCAGGCCTACCCGGCGTACATGTCGTGGCTCGCGCTGCACGCCGAGCCGGGAGACGCGGCGGTGGCGATCGTGTCGAACTTCGCCGCGTTCGGCTCGTACTGCGCGGAGGTGGCGCAGGCGTTGCGCACCCGGTACGGACTGTCCGATTCGGACTGCGAGTTCTTCGACCTCTTCGGCACCCCGGCACCCGGTGCGGACGAGCAGGCCGCGGCGGTGGTGCAGGCCGAGCTCGATGCGGGCCGCATCACCGAGTCCCGCGCCCGCGAGCACGCGCGCCTGTTCCAGGACTACGAGCTCATGTTCTGGAACACCCTCCCCGACGAGCTCTGAACCGCTCCGCCGAACGAGTGATCGCCGTTCGGCGTGGACACCCGTCGATGCGCCGTCGTTAGGGTAGTGCCCGAATTTCCAGCGGAGATGTTCGGAGGAGATGGGTGAGCGAGTCGATCGCGGCCACGCACGAGGTCATGCTCGCTGCCGCCGGCCGGATCAGGGAAGCCGGCGACATCATCGGGATGGGCGGAACGGACTTCCGATCCGATGCGGCACTCGAAGACGCGGTGCCGGCGCCGACGGAGGAACAGGCGATGGTCGACCCGCTCAACTACGTGCACATGCAGGTGGCGCAGCAGGTCCGCGGCCCCTACCGGGACTGCCTCGTCGCCGTCGACGAATTCCGGCAGGTCGCGCAGGAGATGGCCGAGCGGTTGGCTCTCGACGTCCAGCGTTCCGCCGAGGAGTACCTGGCCAGGGAACAGCAGATGGTGGACGACCTGGGACGGGTGCGGCGACAGCTCGACGAGGGCCCGCGGTAGCGGGCGGGGGAGGACGGGCGTGCGCAATCCGCTCGATCACGTTTCCACCGACTTCTGGCAGGTCACCGGGGACTTCGACTCCGTGGTGAAGCTGCTGCCCCCAGCGGGGCCGGGGCAGGGGGCCAATCCCATCACCGGGCAGCTGGTCGCCGTCCGGGAGTTGGATCTGGCGAAGATCCGCGAGGTCGCGAGGAAGAACTGGGCGGACAACTCTCGAACGGAGAGCATTCGCACGGCTGCCGAGGCAGCGGTGGAATCTCTGGAGGTCACCCGCGACTACATCGGCCAAGGTTGGCGGGGACGGGACTTCATCGCCTTCAGCGAGCGACTGGAACGGCTGCGTTCGACGATCGAGAAGGTAGTCGGACCGGCGGACCGCATGTCGGAGGCATTGCTCGAACTGGCCGGAGCGCTGGAGGAAGCACTGACCGAGACGATCACGACCATCACCGCATTGGGCAGCGTGATCTCCGCGGTCGCCGGGGTGGCGGCTGCGGCATTCGCATTCCCCGACCCGACCGTCAGCAAAGTCATCGCCCTGATCGCTGCGGTGATCACGGCGATCCTCGCTGCCGTGTCCGCCGCCATGGCGATCGTCAAAGGTATTGAGAGCAGGCAAAAAGCGGTGTCCGGGGTGGTCCGGGAGTGCAGGATGGCAATCGATGCGATCAAGTGAGGGCGAGCAGGTGAACGCGCAGGCGCGGATCGAGGACGCGATGGCGCGACTCGGTCGGAACATGTCGAAGGTCCGGGAGGATCCGCAGGCGGTGCTCGACGGCCGGTTCAAGGGCGTCTCCTCGTCAGGTGGCGTCACCGTTGTGGTGGACTCGCTGGGGCGTGTCGAAGATGTCCGGTTGGCTCCCGGGACCTGCGGCCGTTGCGGTGAGACCGAGTTGGCTTCGGAGATCGTCGAGGCGAGCACCGCCGCACGCCGAGCGGCGGAGGAACTGGACTTCGACGAGGAGCGGCCAGCACGTCCGGTGAGCGGTCGCGAGCCGTTGGAACCTGTTGAGGAAGAAGACTTTTCGCGGCGAAGCTTCCTCGAGTCGGATTGGTGAGCAGGTCGTTGCGCGGCGTGGTGCGGGCGAGTGCGATCGTGGTGCTGGTGGCGTTGTCGGGCTCGTGCGCGCTGACGACGCCGGAGGACCCGGGTTACCGGGAGTCGCTCCACCCGTGCGCGGACGTTCCCCCCGCGTCCGTGGCGTCCCTCGTCGGATCGGCGGCCCCGATGTCGGGTGGGCAGCACGCTCCCGATCCGGACCATCCGAGGGATTTCCTGTCACAGCACTGCGGTTGGGACAACGCCAGTCCCGCCGGATGGGGCGAACTGGCGTGGACTCGGCTCGACGTCGACGTCGCCTTGGCGCTCAAGGACACCGGCGCGCCGGACGTCGAACTTGCCCGCGCGGGATCGGACGGGAAGAGCCGGGACCGCTTCTTGACCCCTGCCCCGGCAGATCAGCGGCTCGGTGCGGTGACGCTGCAGTGCAACCGGGTGATCGATGGCCAGCGGATCGTCATCGTCTACTTCCGCCAGGCCAATGCCGAGGTCACCGTCCACTTCAGGGGTAGGGGCGAGAACTTGGACGGCACCCCCACCTCTCCGCCACCACCGGAAGACCTCGAACGCGCCGTGCACGCCATCGCCCAGCACCTGCACCAGGAGTTGGGCCCGCCCCGCTAGTCGGCGACGGGCAGCGGCGGCAGCCGGTGGATCTCGCCCGCGTCGTGCAGCCGCAGGAACGCGTCCACCACGCCCGGGTCGAACTGGCTGCCGCTGCCGTCGCGCAATTCCTGCACCGCTTCGTCCACGGTGAGGGTGCGCCGGTACGGCCGGTCCGAGAGCATCGTGGCCCACGCGTCGCACACCGACACGATCCGCGCCTCCAGCCGGATCTCCTCGCCGCGCAGTCCCAGCGGGTAGCCCTTGCCGTCCCAGCGCTCGTGGTGCTGGCGCACGATCTCGGCGATCCCGTCGAGGTCGGGCACGGCGCGCACCAAGCGGTAGCCGTGGTCGGGGTGTTCGCGCAGCAGCCCCCACTCGGCGTCGTCGAGCGCGGCGGGCTTGCCCAGCACCGACGCCGGGATCACGATCTTGCCGACGTCGTGCAGCCGCCCGGCGAGTTCCGTGTCCTGCACGATGGCGGCCGGCGCGCCCATCGCCTCGCACACGATCCGCGCGTAGGAGCCGACCGCGCGGCCGTGCGAGTGCGAGGACAGGTGCCGGTCGACGAGGTCGCTGACCGCGTGCAGGTAGCCCAGCGAGGCGGTGTGCTCGGACGCCGCCGCGCGCCGGTCGCCGACGGAGATCCGGTCGCGTCCCTCGGCCTTCGCCGCGTACAGCGCGCGATCCGCCGCGGCGACGATGCGCACCGGGTCGTCGCGGTACCCGTCGGCGAGGGCGGCCCCGACGGAGGTGGTGACCGCGATGCTCGCCCGTTCGGCGCGGGCGACCGGTTCCTGCGCGATCGCGTTCCGGAGCCGTTCGGCGATCACGGGCACGTCCTCCGGGACGACGTCGGTGACCAGCAGCGCGAACTCCTCGCCGCCGTAGCGGGCCAGCACGTCGCCGTCGCGGACCACCGCGCGCAGCCGCGCCGAGACCTCCAGCAGCACCCGGTCGCCGACGGGGTGCCCGTACCGGTCGTTGATGGCCTTGAAGTGGTCGATGTCGGCGATGAACACGGCGATCCGGGTGCGGGTGCGGGTCGCCCGGGTCAGCGCCTTCGGCAGTTCCGCCTCGAAGTACCGGCGGGTGTGCAGCCCGGTGAGCGGGTCGGTTACCGCGAGCCTGCGCTGCTCGGAGACCATCACCACGAGCCTGCCCAGGGTGAGCAGGAACAGCACCGCGCAGGCCACCGCGATCGCGTTCACCGATCCCGCGGACACCCGCGAGTTCTCCAGCACCAGCACGCCCGGCGCGATGAGCGAGGCGGCCGCGAGCAGCGCCACCCGCAGCGGGCTCAGGTTCAGCTCCTTGCCGGGACCGGCCTGGGCCAGCGCCGCCATCGTCGGGTGCAGCCCGGCGGCGCCGAGCGCGATGTTCCCGGCCAGCCACAGCACGTCCAGGAAGTTGCCCGCCGCGTAGCTGCCGTCGATGCGCTGGAACACGTAGGCCGAGTCGGCGGCGAGGAACGCCAGCAGGTTCGCCACCAGCAGGAAGAACGCCGGCGGCCGCGGACCCGGGTCGAGCAGCAGCCGCAGCCCCACCGCCAGCAGCGCCAGGTCCAGCACCGGGTAGGCCACGTACGCCGACGTGGTCAGCACCGACTCGTCGGCGCTGGTCAACGGCTGGATCAGGTACAGCCAGGACAGCAGCGCCGCGACCACGCCCAGCACGGTCGCGTCGATCAGGCTCGGCAGGTCGCGCCGCGGCGTGCGCGCCCGGATCAGCAGCAGCACCCCGGTGACGATCAGCGGGTAGTGCGCCAGGTACAGCACGTCGGCCACGAACGGGAACGCGGTGATGCCCAGCAGGTAGTGCGCGGTGTAGAAGCTCGCGTCGGCGAGGAAGTACACGGTCTGGCTGGCGGCGATCAGCAGCCACGGCAGCCGCCACCGCGGCCGGTACCGGCGCATCCCCAGCAGCAGCGCGGGCACCGCGGAGGCGCTGATCCCGCAGTACAGCACGATGCGCAGCGCCTCGGTGCCCGCCGTGTCCGCGAGCACGAAGTAGGCCAGCGCGACCAGCGCGCAGCCGATCAGGTAGCCCGGCCATCCGAGGCCGAGTGTCCGGCGCGCGGTGCTGATCATCGGTGCCTCTCCACTAGGGACCCGGCCGATCGGCGACACGTCCGCGCCGGTTCCGCGCGGCGCGGGAACGAGCCCGTCGAAGATCGACACCACCCTAGTGGTGCGCTCCCCGCTTCGGGAACACGTGGATCGAGGGCGGAATTCGCGCGCGCCGGTGGTCGATGTGGACGGTTCGCCGTCGGGTCGCCCGAGCGATGATCGTCGCGCTCGACTGCCGTGCACAGTGGACGAAGCTCCGCGCGGTGATCGCGGGGGACAATCCCTCACCGCCGCTGCGGAAGGGCCCGGCGGCCGCACCGCGGCCGAGCGCGAGTGGGGCCGGACGCGCAGGACCGCGCCCCCCGCGCAGGGCGATCCGAGCCGCCGGCATCGGACGCCGCCGGGCTCCGGTCCCGGATCAGGTCAGCGCGCTCGGATCCGCGGGCACGTCCACCGCGTGCTCCCGCAGCGCGCTCAGCGGCACCACCTCGATGGCCTTCGCGTGCGTGGCGGCCAGCAGCACCGGCGGCGCGGCGCCCGCCGAGTACGCCTCCAGCCAGCGGGAGGCGCACACGCACCAGCGGTCACCCGGCTGCAACCCGGCGAACCCGTGTTCGGGGCGCGGCGTCACCAGGTCGTTGCCCGTTTCCTGCTGCTGCACCAGGAATTCGGTGGAGACCACGGCGCACACCGTGTGCTCGCCGACGTCCTCCGGCCCGGTCGAGCAGCATCCGTCGCGGTAGAAACCGGTGAGCGGGTCGGTGCCGCAGGGCTCCAGCTCGCCACCGAGAACGTTGCGATCGGTCGTCATGAGGGCACCTTCACTCCAACACCTGGACGCCGGTTCGGGCAGGCACCTCAGGCCCGGAACCCGATGAGGCTCCAGTGTGGCGAGAACAGCGGTATCCGTCCAGTGGCCGCGGCCTACCGGGGCATCCGCCGCCAGATCGGGCGCGGCACGTAGCGCAGCACGCCGAACAGCACCCGCAGGGCGAACGGCACCCACACCTCCACCCGGCCCCGGCGCAGCGCCTTCGCGGCGGCGTCGGCGACCTGGCCGGGCGTGCTGGAGAACGGTGCCGGGGACATGCCCTCGGTCATCCGCCCCACGACGAACCCGGGCCGCACCACCAGCAGGTGCACGCCGCTGCCCGCGAGCGCGTCGGCGAGGCCCGCGGCGAACCCGTCCAGCCCGGCCTTCGCGGACCCGTACACGTAGTTGGCCCGCCGCACCCGCACCCCGGCCACCGAGGAGAACACCACCAGCCGCGCGCGGCCCTGGGCGCGCAGCAGGTTCGCGAGGTGGGTGAGCACGGAGACGTGCGCGACGTAGTCGGTGTGCACGATCGACACGGCGTGCTCGGCGTCCTGCTCGGCCCGCTCCTGGTCGCCGAGGATGCCGAAGGAGACGATCACGTCGTCGAGCGAACCGTGCCGGGCGGTGAGCTCGTCCAGCAGCGGCCGGTGCGAGGCGAGGTCGTCGGCGTCGAACTCGACCCGTTCCACGGCCACCGCGCCCGCCGCGCGCAGCCGCGCCTCCTGCTCGTCGAGGTCGCCGCTGCGCCGCGCGGCCAGGACCACCTCGCGGTCACCCTCGCCGACCAGGCGCGCGGCCAGTTCGACACCGATCTCGCTGCGGCCGCCGAGGACCAGAACCGTGGAGCTCATGGCCGATCAGTGTGCCCGACCGCGCTCAGCGCACCTCGGGTGAGGGGGTGAGGCCGCCCCGGCAGAACGCCACGACCTGCTCCCGCAGCGCCCCGCCGGACGCCGCGGCCACGTCGTCGTGCCCGGCGTCCACCTCCAGGTACCGCAGCGCGGGCCCGGACAGCGCCGGTCCGGCCAGCTCGTGGCGCAGCGACCGGGCCCGGTCCACCGGCACCAGCTCGTCGCCGGTGCCGTGCACCAGCAGCACCGGCGCGGTGTTCGCCGCGGCCGCCCGCGCCAGCTCGTCCCCCTCCCGCAGCAGCGGGGCCAGCGCCACGCACGCCGACCACAGCCCGGGGGTGCTGCCCGCGGCCTGCAACCCGAGCCGCCCGCCGTGACCGCCGCCGAGCAGGATCGGCCCGGGCAGCCCGGCGCGCTGGGACCGCAGGTGGTGCCCGAGCGAGATCACCCCGGCCAGGTCCGGCCCGCCCCACCGGCCGTCGTCGGAGCGGCGGTTCGGCGCGATGACGGCCACCCCGACCGAGGCCAGGTCCTGGAACAGCGGGTGGAACTCCCACCGCCACAGCTCGCCTTCGGTGTGGTGCAGCGCGAGCACCACGTGGTCGCAGGTCCGCCACTGGCTGCCGCCGTAGACGACGGCCTCGATGCCGCCGCCGAGGCGCAGCAGGTCCGCGGACGCCCACGGCGGCAGCTCCCGGCCTGCCTCCTCGGGCAGCGCCGAGCAGGACCCGCTCGGCGACACCGTGACCAGCGTCGACGGCCGCGCGGGGGAGGAGAACGGCACCCGCACGGTCTTGCCGTTGAGGTGCGCCCGGTCGCCGGTGCGGCCGGGCGGCAGGGTCAGCGCGGTCAGCTTGTCCTCGCGCGGCGCGTACAGGTCGAGCGCGGACAGCGCGCCCGACTCGCGGCGCAGCAGCACCCGCTGCCCGCCGTCGTCGACGGTCAGCGGGATGTGCGTCGGGCACAGCCGGTCCGGGAACCGGACGCTGCCCGCCCCGTCCAGCAGCACCCAGCCGACCCGGTCCGCGCCGCTGGAGGTGGAGCGCACCAGCAGCAGCTTGGAACGCTGGTGGTGCAGCAGGATGCGGTCGTCGCTGCTCGGCGACAGCGAGAACAGCGGCTGCCACGAGCCGCGCCGCAGATCCGCCAGCACCCCTTCGACGGCCTGACCGGGCCGGGTCAGGTTCAGCGCGAGCAGATCCGCGTCGGTGTCGAGCCACACACCCCCAGTGGCGGCGCCGGGCAGCCGCACGAGTGGCTCGACACCGGGCGGGCCGTCGGTGAGTCGCCAGACGGCCGTCCGTTCCGGGTCCTCCCGCGCTACGAGGAAGCCCAGTTGTGCCGCCGACGGGCTCGGCAGCAGGTAACCGTCCGCGGCGCGTACCTGGCCCACGATGTGCGCCTGCGGCGCGGCCGGGTCCACCAGCTCCAGTTCGGCGAGCCCGCCGCCGCGGTTCACCAGCAGCAGCACCCGGCCGTCGCCGAGCGGCAGCACCTGCGCGCGGGGATCGACGCCGGAGTCGGTGTGCACGAGTTCCGGTTCGCCGCGGACCTTCCCGGGCAGCTGGCCGAAGCGGCGGGTGCGCAGCGAGTGCGGTCCCGGTCCGCGCGCGGCGAACGACCACAGCTCCAGGGTGGAGACCTCGGCGCTGGTGCGGATGCACGCGATCTCCCGGCCGTCCGGCGAGAAGCCGAAGTTCGACCGGGACACGGCGGACGTGGCCGGTCGGATCGGGGCGGGCGCGCTCATGAGCACCCCGGGAGGGCGTAGTGCACCCCGCGAGAGTAGGAAACCGCAGTTCAGGGCGGTTTAAGGTTTCCTTAGAGATGAGCCTGTATCACCCGTCCCGGGCAGAATCCTCACTCGTCGGAGGGAATGGAGCGACGGGTTCCGGGGACGTCGGGGAACGGGCGGGGAGCGATGGCGATCTCCTGCATCCGCTTCCGGTAGAGCTCGTAGCGGCGCCGCGCCTCGCCGAAGCGCTCCGCGCGCAGCAGGGTGGCGACCAGGTCGAGGTGGGCCTCCTCGTCGTACTGGTCGTCGCGCAGCAGCCGCAGCGCGAAGCGCGCCACCCGGTCGGTGTCGCCTTCGTCGCGGGACCGGCGGGTCAGCGCCCGCAGCAGCGCGGCGTGCGTGGTGCGCAGTTCGTCGGCCGGCGCGTCCGCCCACTCCTGGTACGGGTCGTCCTCCAGGAAGTCGCCGGTGTAGGCGGCTTCGGCGTCCAGCAGCAGGGCGGTCGCGCCGGGGGAGTCCTCGCGGTCCGCCTGCAGCGCCCGCTCGGCGAGCGCGAGGAACGATTCGACGTCGATGCGCACGTACCGCGGATCGAGACCGACGGTGCCGGTCTCGTTGGTGCGCAGCACCGAACCGGCCGACGGGCCCGAGGTGGCCAGCACGTCGCGCACGGTGGACAGCAGCACCGAGAGCCGGTTGCCGGCGCGCACCGGGTCGACCTCCGGCCACAGCAGTTCCATCAGCTCCTCCCGGCGCATCGGGCGCCGCTTGGCGACGAGGATCTTCAGCAGGTCGCGCGCCTTGCGGGACTGCCAGGCCGCGCGCGGCACCGGCACCCCGGCGTGCTCGATCCGGAACACGCCGAGCGCGCGCACCAGCACCGGCGGCGCCAGCCGGGCGACCGCGGCGAGCGGACCGGCGGCGGCCCGGGCATCGGGGGAGGCGCCGTGCTCCAGCAGCGTGCGTTCGGCGAGTTCGGCGACCGCCCCGGTCCCGCCGGGCGCCGGGTCGAGGCGGTGGCGCAGCAGCACGGCCTGCGCCTCGTCGAGGGCGAAGCCGCCGTCCCGCCAGATCTGCACCGCCTCGTCCAGCGCGGGCCCGTGCTCCAGCGGATCGGTGGAGGTGACGGCGGTGAGCGCGAGCGCCTCCGCCAGTCCCGGTTCGTCCCCGCGGCTGCGGGCCTGTTCGGCCGCGAGCGCCGCGTCCGCCCTGGCGGGTGCGACGTCCCCGGCCTCCCACGAGATCCAGCCGCGGGTGAGCAGCGCGCGCACCTCGTGCAGGTGCTCGCCGAGGTCGATGGCGCGCTGGGCGAGCAGCCGGGCCCGCGCCGGGTCGTCGGCGGCGCGAGTGCGCGCGAGACCGATCAGCGCGGTGCTCGTGGCGAGCAGGTCGCGGGCCGGTTCGGCCAGCGACAGCGCCTCCTCGTAGGCGGATCGGGCGCGTTCGAGCCTGCCGCGCAACCGGTGCACGTCGCCGCGCACGCACAGCGGCCAGGCGAGGAACCCGGTGCCGAAGCGGCCGAACACCTCGCAGGCCGCGTCGACCGCGACGGTGGCCTCGTCGAACCGGCCGAGCCTGGTCAGCGCGTGCGCGCGCTGCGTGAGCGCGTGCGCGCGCAGCAGCGGGTCGTGGTGCTGCTCGGCGATGCGCAGCGCCGCATCGGCCTGCGTCAGCGCCGCGCCCGGCTCGCCGGATTCGGTCCGGTGCAGCGCGCGCAGCACGTGCAGCCTGCCGAGGTGGGCTTCGGGCGCGTGCTCGGCGGCGGCGAACCACGCGGTGCGCGCCGCGCGCTGGTCGCCGCGGGCGGCGGCGAGCACGGCACCGGCCAGCGCGGCGACGGGTGCGGTGCGCGGGTGCCCGCGTTGCTCGGCGATCTCGGTGGCACGCCGGGCCGCGTGTTCGCCGCGGGCGAGGTCGCCGGTGAGCCGGTGCGCCAGCGCCGCGGTCGCGTGCAGCCGGACCTCGTCGACCGGGTCGCCCGCGGTGTCCGCGGCGACCGCGCAGGCGGCGAGCGCCGCGGCGGGTTCGGCCCTGGCCAGCGCGGCGTCGGCGATCCGCCACGCCAGGCCGGGTTCGGCGGGGTCACCGGCCCGAACCCAGCAGGCGGCGGCCTCCGGCCAGCGCCCGCGCAGCCGGTGCGCCTGCCCGACGACGCGGGCGATCAGCCGGTCGGGCGGATCGCCGAGCAGGGTGGCGGCGTCGAGCACCACGTCCGCGTGCCCGTCGTCGAGCAACCGGGCGCCCGCCTCCACCAGCAGCGCGACGCAGCGCTCGGTCTCGCGGGCGGCGATCAGGTGCCGCAGCGCGCGTTCGTGCCTGCCCGCGCGGTGGTGCTCCTCGGCGGCCTGCCGGTGCAGCTCGGTGCGGACCTCGGGCGTGACGGTGCGCGGTTCGGCGAGGAACTCGGCCAGCGGCGGCACCAGCGCCCACCGCCCGCTGGAGGCGGGGCGCAGCAGCCCGCGCCGGGCGAGGTCGGTGAGCACGCCGCCCTGCTCCTCGTGGGTGACGTCGCCCAGCACGGCCAGCCGGTGCAGCGCGTGCCTGGCCCGTTCCGGTTCGCGGCCCAGGACCTCCTCGGCGAGGTACGGGTGGAACCGGGTGGCGGGCGGCAGCCCGCCGCCGCGCGGCTCCGGGACGGCGCGCAGCGACTCGATGGCGCGGCACACCGCGGCCGGCCAGCCGCCGCTGCGCTCGCCGAGCTCGCGGGCCAGCGCGACGTCCCCGGTGCCGAGGGCGTGCTCGACGAGCTGGGCGATCTCCTCGGTGTCGAAGGCCAGCAACCCGGCGTCGATCTCGGTGACCTTGCCCTGCCCGCGCAGCCGTTCCAGCGAGAACGGCGGTTCGTGCCGGGACAGCAGCACGATCCGCAGCCGCGGCGGCGCGGTCCGGCACAGGTCGGCCAGCAGCGCGGCCACCGGCTCTCCGGCTTCGTGCAGGTCGTCGACGACCAGGTGCAGGTCCACCGGCAGCGCGCGCAGCCAGTCGCGCACCGCGTCGCCGTCGGTTTCCGGGGCGGGACCGGGGAGGTGGGGGAGCGCGGCGTCGACGAGGGCCGCCAGCAGCCGTGCCGCGTCGTCGTCGGCACCCTCGGGGGACCACCAGGCCGTGCCGTCCGCGGTCGCCGCCCAGGAGCGGACCGCGGTGGTCTTGCCCCAGCCCGCCGCCGCGATCACCAGGCAGACCCGGTTGCGGGTGGCGGTGGCGAGCGCGTCCTCCAGCACCGGGCGCGCGATGGTGCCCGTGCCGTGCCTGCCCCGACCTCGCATCGCACCTCCCAGCGGTTCCGCCGGCCGCGCCGGAGCTGCTCCGGTGGGCGTCCAGCCATGGTGAGATCGGTGCGGGCTCGCCGCTGGGTGCGAGCGGCGCGGACCGGGACGCACGGTGCTGAATCGAATCCGAGGTTCGCCTTAACGTGCTGGCGCGTCGGTGATCCGCTAGCACCGCCGTGGTGCGCGCCCGGTCCGGTGCGTGGTCGCCGAGCGCCCGAGGTCCCGCGCATCGGGTGAAGTGCGGCAGAACCTGGTCACCTGCCCGGGTAGGAACGTTCACCGAGCATTGACCGGCCGGTCGGAAACGCGGTGAGGCGTGACACCTCCGATGGGCGTTGCTGCCGATCGTGCCGCTCACCAGGGGTAATGTGATCGTTCTCAGCTGCGGAGGTGGGGTCCGCGGACGTCGGCGGGAAAAGGGTGGGACATGGGCGTCAACGGTGATCGGCTGCCGGCTGCGGGTGGCGCGGGCGGAAGGACGCTCCGTTGACGGTGTCGATGAACCGCGGGACCGGGGCGGGCCCGGGCACCACCCCGATCACCGATCTGCTGGCGCACTCCCCGGGGTCGACGACCGCTGCGGCGGCGTTGGCGCGCACCTTGCTGGAGCCGAGCGCCGGGGACGCGGCGGGAGCCGCCGAACCCGCGCCGGACATCGCCGAGCCCGAGCCGGACATCGCCGAGCCCGCGCCGGAAGCTCTCGGGTCTGAGCTCGCACCGGAGGTTCCCGCGCCGGACATCGCCGAGCTCGCACCGGAGGTCCCCGGGGCCGAGCTCGCACCGGAGGTTCTCGGGTCTGAGCCCGCACCGGATGTCCCCGCGGCGGACGTCGCGACGCCCGGGCCGGAACCCGAGCCCACCGACCCGGCTCCGGACGCTCCGATCGCCCGGTTCGACTCCGGCCCGGCCGCGCCCGAGCGCACCCTGCTCGACGTCTTCGCCGCGACCGCGCGCGCCCACCCGGACGCCCTCGCGCTGGACGCGGGCGAGCGGACCCTCACCTACCGGGAGCTGGACGAGCAGGTCCGGGCCGCGGCCCGGCGGCTGGCCGACCTCGGCGTGGGCCGCGGTGACCGGGTCGGCGTCCGCGTCGAATCCGGTACCGCCGAGCTGTACCTCGCGGTGCTCGCGGTGCTGGCGGCGGGCGCGGCCTACGTCCCGGTGGACGCCGACGACCCGCAGGAGCGCGCCGACCTGGTGTTCGGTGAGGCTGGGGTGTGCGCGGTGCTGACCGGTGGCGAACCCGAACTGCTCGGCACCCCGTCCGGCGCGTCCGGTCCGCCGACGCCGGACGACGACGCGTGGATCATCTTCACCTCCGGTTCCACCGGCACCCCGAAGGGCGTGGCGGTGCCGCACCGCGCGGCGGCCGCGTTCGCGGACGCCGAGGCCCGGCTGTTCCTCGCCGACGATCCGATCGGACCGGGCGACCGGGTGCTGGCGGGCCTGTCGGTGGCGTTCGACGCGTCCTGCGAGGAGATGTGGCTGGCGTGGCGGCGCGGTGCCTGCCTGGTGCCCGCGCCGCGATCGCTGGTGCGCACCGGCGCGGACCTGGGGCCGTGGCTGGTGCGGCGGCGGATCAGCGTGGTCTCCACGGTCCCGACGCTCGCCGCGCTGTGGCCGCCGGAGGCGCTCGCCGACGTGCGGTTGCTGATCTTCGGCGGGGAGGCGTGCCCGCCGGAGCTGGCCGAGCGGCTCGTCGCCGACGGCCGGGAGGTGTGGAACACCTACGGCCCGACCGAAGCGACGGTGGTGGCGTGCGCGGCGCGCCTCGACGGTGCGGGACCGGTGCGGATCGGGCTGCCGCTGGACGGCTGGCGGCTCGCCGTCGTGGACGCCGCGGGCGAACCGGTCCGGCCGGGCGAGCAGGGCGAACTGGTCATCGGCGGCGTGGGGCTCGCCCGCTACCTGGATCCGGCCAAGGACGCGGAGAAGTTCGCGCCGCTGCCCTCGCTGGGCTGGGAGCGGGCCTACCGCAGCGGTGACCTGGTCCGCGCCGACCCGGAGGGCCTGGTGTTCGTGGGCCGCGCCGACGAGCAGATCAAGCTCGGCGGCAGGCGCATCGAACTCGGCGAGGTCGACGCCGCGCTGCAGGCCCTGCCCGGCGTGGCGGGTGCCGCGGCGGCGGTGCGGCGCACAAAGGCGGGCGGCGAGCTGCTCGTCGGCTACCTGGTCGCCGAGGACCCGGCGTTCGACACCGACGAGGCGGTGCGGCGGCTGCGCGACGTGCTACCGGCCTCGCTGGTGCCGCTGCCCGCGGTGGTGGCGGAGCTGCCGACCCGCACCTCCGGCAAGGTCGACCGGGCCGCGCTGCCCTGGCCGCTGCCGAGCCGGGAGCCCGCGGCGGACGGCGCGCTGTCGGCCACCGAAACGTGGCTGGCGGCGGAGTGGTCGGAGGTCCTGGGCACGCGCCCGGACGGCCCGCGCGCCGACTTCTTCGCCCTCGGTGGCGGCAGCCTCGCCGCCGCGCAGCTGGTGGCGAAGCTGCGCGCCCGGCACCCGCAGGTCTCCGTCGCCGACGTCTACCAGCGCCCGCGCCTCGGGGAGCTGGCCGCGCAGCTCGACGAGCTGGACGCGGTGACCGCCGATCGGCGCGCGATCGCCGAGGTACCCCGGCGGATGGGCTGGGCGCAGCTCGCACTGCTGATCCCGCTGACCACCCTCACCGGGTTGCGCTGGACCGCGGTGCTGGCCGCGGGCGGCACCCTGCTGGCGGCGGCCGGTGCCCCGTGGGCGCCGTCGGTGTCCTGGTGGCTGCTGCTGGTGGCGTGGCTGGTGCTGTTCAGCCCGCCGGGTCGGATCGCGCTCGCGGTGAGCGGCATCCGGTTGCTGCTGCACCGGGTGCGGCCCGGCGACTACCCGCGCGGTGGCGGCGTGCACCTGCGGATGTGGGCCGCGCAGCAGTGGGATCAGCGGTGCGCGGCGAGCGCGGTGTCCGGCGCGTTCTGGACCACGCATTACGCGAGGGCGCTGGGCGCGAAGATCGGCGACGACGTGGACCTGCACTCGCCGCCACCGGTCACCGGCCTGCTCAAGATCGGCCGCGGGGCGGCGGTCGAACCCGAGGTGGACCTGTCCGGGTACTGGGTCGACGGCGACGTCGTCCACATCGGACGGATCAGGGTCGGTGCGGGGGCGCGGGTCGGCGCGCGCAGCACGCTGTTGCCGGGCGCGCACGTCGGCAAGGGCGCGGAGGCCGCCGCCGGATCCACCGTGCACGGCGTGGTCCCCGCCCGGCAGCGCTGGTCCGGATCGCCCGCGGCCCGCACCTCCGGTGCCCCCGCGAAGTGGCCCGCGCAGCGCGCGCCCCGCTCCCGCCGGTGGAGCGCGGTGTACGGGCTGACCTCGGTGCTGTTCGCGCTGGTGCCGGTGCTGGCGGCGCTGCCCGCGCTGGCGGTCGTCGTCCCCGAGCTGGTGGCGGCGGCGACCGCGGAGGACGCGGTGCGGCGGGTGCTGCCGCTGGTCCCGGCCGCCACGGCCGCCTACTTCGGCGGGTACGCGCTGCTGGTGCTGCTGGCGGTGCGCGCCCTCGGCATCGGGCTGCGCGAGGGGCACCACGCGGTGCACGGCCGGATCGGCTGGCAGGTGTGGACCTCGGAACGGCTGATGGGCATGGCGCGCACCGCGCTGTTCCCGCTGTACGCCAGCACGTTCACCCCGATGTGGCTGCGGCTGCTCGGCGCGAAGGTGGGGCGCGGCGCGGAGATCTCCACGGTGCTCGCGGTGCCGAAGATGACGAAGGTCGCCGACGGCGCGTTCCTCGCCGACGACACGATGGTCGCCACCTACGAGCTCTGCCGCGGCTGGCTGCACGTCGCCCCGGCCCGCATCGGCAAGGAGGCGTTCCTCGGCAACTCCGGGATGACCGCGCCGGGTCGGTCGGTGCCGAAGCGGGGACTGGTCGGGGTGCTGTCCTCGACGCCGCGGAAGGCGAAGAAGGGGTCCTCCTACCTGGGCCTGCCGCCGATGCCGTTGCGGCGCGCGCAGGTGGCCGCGGACTCCGAGCGCACCTTCGACCCGCCGCTGCGGCTGGTGTTCGCCCGTGCGCTGGTGGAGCTGTGCCGGATCGTGCCGGTGATGGTGTCGGTGGCGCTGGCGGTGCTGGTGCTCGGCGTCCTCGCCGAGCTGTGGCGGGCCGCGGGCCCGTGGGCGGCCGCCGCGCTGTCCGGGATCGTGCTGCTGGTGGCGGGCGTGCTGGCGTGCGCGGTGACGACGTTGGCGAAGTGGCTGCTGATCGGCCGGTTCCGGGTGCGGCAGCGCCCGCTGTGGAGCTCCTTCGTGTGGCGCGGGGAACTCGCCGACACGTTCGTCGAGGTGCTCGCGGTGCCGTGGCTGGCCGGTCCGGCGACCGGTACCCCGCTGCTGTCGCTGTGGCTGCGCACGATGGGTGCGCGCATCGGCCGCGGCGCGTGGGTGGAGACCTACTGGCTGCCGGAGGCCGACCTGGTGCGCATCGGCGCGGGTGCGGCGATCAACCGGGGGTGCGTGGTGCAGACCCACCTGTTCCATGATCGGATCATGAGCATGGACGAGGTGGCGTTGGGGCAGGGCGCGACGCTGGGACCGCACGGCATCGTGCTGCCGGGCGCGGGCATCGGCGCGCGCACCACCGTCGGACCCGGTTCGCTGATCACCCGCGGCGACGCGGTGCCCGCGGATTCGCGCTGGTGCGGCAACCCGATCTCGGCGTGGCGGGCATGACCGCCACGCCCGGCGCGGACCGCTCGACCGACTCGTACCTGCCGGAGCACGGCAACGGCGGCTACCGGGTGGAGCACTACGACCTGGATCTGGACTACCGGGTCGGCCCGAACCGGCTGTCCGGGGAAGCGGTGCTCACCGCGGTGGCCGAGCAGGCGTTGTCCGCGCTGAGCCTGGACTTCGCGGACCTGCGGGTGCGCCGGGTGACCGTCGACGACCGGCCCGCCAAGTTCACCCACCGCGCCGGGAAGCTGCGCCTGCGCCTCGCGAAGCCGATCGCCTGCGGCGCCCGGTTCCGGGTGCGGGTGCGGTACGCGGGCAACCCGAGCCCGATCCGCGGCCGGTGGGGCGACATCGGCTGGGACGAGCTGACCGAGGGCTCGCTGGTGGCCAGCCAGCCGATCGGCGCACCGTCCTGGTTCCCGTGCAACGACCACCCGTCCGACCAGGCCGCCTACCGGGTCGCGGTCACCGCCGACGCCGGGTTCGACGTGCTGGTCACCGCCGACCTGGTGTCCCGGCGCGCGGCGGGCGCGGGCACCGAGCGGTGGGTCTACGAGCGGGCCGAACCGACCCCGACCTACCTGATGGGCGTGCACACCGGCCGCTACCGGGAGGTGGCGCTCGCCGCCGATCCGGTGCCGCAGCGCGCCGCGGTGCCGCCGCACCTGGTGGCGGCGTTGCAGGCGACGTTCGGCCGCCACGACGAGATCATGCGGGTGCTGTGCGGTCTGTTCGGTCCGTACCCGTTCGCCGAGTACGTCGTGGTGATCGCCGACGACGAGCTGGACGAGCCGATCGAGGCGCAGGGCATGGCCGTGTTCGGCCGGAACCTGCTCGACGGCACCCGCACCCACGAGCGGCTGGTGGTGCACGAGCTGGCGCACCAGTGGTTCGGCAACAGCCTCACGATCGGCGACTGGCGCGACATCTGGCTCAACGAGGGCTTCGCGACCTACGCGGAGTGGCTGTTCGCGGAGGCCGTCGGCGAGGGCACCGCGGCCGAGCACGCCCGCGACTGGCACCGGCGGATGCGGGCGGTCGAACCCGGTCTGCGGGTGGCCGATCCGGGCGTGGCGCGGATGTTCGACCCGGGCGTGTACAAGCGGGGCGCGCTGGCGCTGCACGCGCTGCGCGTCGAGCTGGGTGACGAGGCCTTCGGCGGTCTGCTGCGCCGCTGGGTCGCCGAGCACCGGCACGGCACGGTGCGCACCGCCGACTTCACCGCGCTGGCCGAGGAGATCGCCGGCCGGTCGCTGGCCGAGTTCTTCGCCACCTGGCTGCACGGCACCGAACCGCCCGCGAACCCCGGATTCTGACGCCGCGCGACCGCTCACCCGGGGTCGCGGATGCGTTCCCCGGCCTGCGCGATCCGTTCCAGCAGCCCGAGCAGCTGCTCGCGTTCCGCGCCGTCCAGCGGGGTCAGCAGGATCTCGATCATCCGCTCGGTGCGCCGCACCAGACCGGCGTGCTCGTCGCGACCGGTGCCGGTCAGCCGCAGCACGTTGCGCCTGCCGTCCGAGCTGTCCCGCGCGCGCTCGACCAGCCCGCGCCGCACCAGCCGCGCGATCACGTCGGCGGCGGTGGAGCGGTCCAGCGCGACCCGCCCGGCGAGGGTGCGCTGGTCGAGGCCGTCCGCGGCGGCGAGCCCGTTGAGCACCGCGAACTGGGGCGGCGTGATCTCCGCCGAGACCGCGGCCGTCCACAGCATCGTGTGCACCTGCTGGACGCGGCGGATCAGGTGTCCGGGATGGCCGTTCAAGTCGATGGAACCCACCGCGCCATTGTGCCGCCCGGACCGGTCGATCCGTGCACGGAGCGAAGCTGCATCGAGCAAGGCGACGCCGGCTCGTTGACATGCGGGCGTTCCAGGTGAAATGTGCATCCTGATTGATCCGTGCACGGATGAATTGAGGAGGCGTGGTCGATGCGGACCAGCGTGGCCATCATCGGAGCGGGACCGGCGGGCCTGCTGCTCGCGCGACTGCTGCAGCAGCGGGGTGTCGAGTCGGTCGTGCTGGAATCCCGCTCCCGCGAGCACGTCGAGCACCGGCAGCGCGCCGGAATCCTGGAGCAGGGCACCGTCGACGTGCTGCGGGCCTGCGGCGCGGGGGAGCGGATGGACCGCGAAGGCCTGGTGCACGACGGGATCGAACTGCGCTTCGGCGGCACCGGGCACCGCATCGACCTGGCCGCGCTCACCGGCGGCCGTCAGGTGATGGTGTACGCGCAGACCGAGGTGGTGCGCGACCTGGTGGCGCTGCGGGCCGAGTCCGGTGCGCCACTGCTGTTCGAAGCCGAAGTGCTGGAAGTGCTGGACGCCGAGACCGAGCACCCGCGGGTCCGCTACCGCCACGCCGGTGCCGAGCACGTGCTCGACGCCGACTACGTGGTCGGCGCGGACGGCTTCCACGGCGTGGGCCGCAAGACGATCCCCGCGGACCGGGTCCGCACCTACGAACGGACCTATCCCTTCGCGTGGCTCGGAATCCTCGCCGATGTCGCTCCGTCCACTGAGGAATTGATCTACGCCTGCCACGAGCGCGGATTCGCGCTGCACAGCATGCGCACTCCGCAGGTCAGCAGGCTCTATTTGCAGGTTCCGCCGGACACCGACGCGCGGGACTGGCCGGACGACCGGATCTGGGACGAGCTGGACCTGCGGTTCGCGGTCGACGGGGACTGGCGGCTGGAACGCGGGCCGATCACCGACAAGTCGGTGACCCCGATGCGCAGCTTCGTCGCGGAACCGTTGCGGTACGGGCGGTTGCTGCTGGCCGGGGATGCCGCGCACATCGTGCCACCTACCGGGGCGAAGGGGCTCAACCTGGCCGTGGCCGACGTGACGCTGCTGGCGCAGGCGCTCACCGCGGCGGTCGGCCACGGCGACGATCGAGCGTTGGAGTCCTATTCGGACACCGCGCTGCGCCGGGTGTGGCGCGCCGAGCACTTCTCGTACTCGATGACGACGCTCTTGCACACCGATCCGGCGGCCGACGACTTCGCGCGCCGCCTGCAACGATCACACCTCGACTACGTCGTCGCTTCGACGGCGGCGGCCACGTCGCTCGCGGAGAACTACGTCGGCCTGGAGCTCTGATCCGTTCTCGCCTCCGCCGGACCGGCTCGTCACCTCGGGTGTGCTCCGGTCGCGACGAGCCGACGGAACAGCCGCACCCGTCGGCATCGATCGGGGTCCTCCCGCGCCCCGGCGGTGGCCGGTAAAGCCGGCTCGCTCGGCCGATCAGGCCGGTTCGAGCAGCAACTCGGAGAGCGCGGCGGGCATGGTGATCATGCAGTCGTGCCCGGTCGGCAGCTCCCGCTTCGCCTCGCCCACCGGGACGGGACGCCGGGGGATGTCCGCCCGCCGTCCTCCGACGCAGTGGATGTGCATGCGTGGGATGGCGCGCGCGGCGGGGTCGCTCAGCCGGACCGGTTCCTGGAGGCATCGCGCCGACAGGTCCGACAGCATCGAGCGCAACCAGGCCACGTCGTCCGGATCGGTGACTCCGAACAGGCCGAGCGGTGGGGGCTGCTCCGGCGGCGGCGGAATTCGCCACCCGTCCACGGCGTCGTCGACGAGCTGCTTGATGACCGGGAACGCGTCGATGCCTGCTTCGCCGTCTTCGGGGACCTCCGTGTCGAGGTACACCAAGCGCGTGATCCGTCCGGGGGCTCGGTCGGCCGCTCCTGAGATGACCATCCCGCCGTAGCTGTGCCCGACGAGCACGACGTCGTCCAGATCTTCTCGCGTGATCAGACCGACGATGTCGTCGATGTGGGTGCCGAGCCCGACCTCGGGGGCCAGCAGGTGCGCCTTGTCGCCGTGGCCGGTCAGCGATGGTGCGAACACCCGGTGCCCGGCCGACTCCAGGATCGGGACCACGCGTTCCCAGCTCCGCCCGCTGTGCCAGGCGCCGTGAACCAGTAAGTAGGTGGACATGGTCGTGCAGTTCCTCCTGGTGCCTCGGTATCGTTCAGTAACCGAGAGCAATCGTGGTCCCCACGACGCGCACCGGGCAATACGGCACTTTTCAGTGCCCCGGTTCTCCGGAGGTAACCGTGCAGGACCCGTGCCGGACCCGCGAAGTCCTCGGCATCGTCGGCGACAAGTGGGCGCTGCTGATCGTGCGGATGCTCGCGGACGGGCCGCTGCGCTTCACCGAGCTCAAGCGGGCCGTCGACGGCATCAGCCAGCGCATGCTCACCGTCACGTTGCGCGACCTGGAACGCGACGGGATCCTGACGCGCACGGTTCACAACGTGATGCCGCCGCACGTCAGCTACGAGCTGACCGCGATGGGCCGGAGCCTGCACGACGCCACCGCGCCGCTGATCACGTGGAGCATCGAGCACCTCCCGCACATCGACGCCGCCCGCACCGCGTACGACGACCGCTAGGTTCCGCGGAGACTCCTGCGCGGTCCGGCTCGCCGTCCTCGTGAGCGGATTCGATCAGGCGACCTTTCGGAATGATCTTCGGTCGTCCTCTTGTCGGCGGAACCGCCGAGCTTTCGCCACCGGGACACCTGGGCAGCTCATTCGGAAAGGTCTGCGGAGCGCCCGCGGAGTTCTCGGCGGAGCAGCTTTCCCGTTGTCGTCTTGGGCAGTTCGGCGAGGATCTCGACCTGCCTGGGGTACTTGTAGGCCGCCAGCCGCGCGCGGCAGAACTCGACCAGTTCCGCCGGTTCGGCGCGCAGCCCGGCGCGGAGGCTCACGTACGCCCGCACCGTCTCCCCGCGGTACGGGTCCGGCACGCCGACGACGGCGGCCTCCCGGACTGCGGGGTGCTCGTAGAGTACGTCCTCCACCTCCCGCGGCCACACCTTGTAGCCGCCCGCGTTGATCTGGTCCTTCTTGCGGTCCACCAGGTAGAACCAGCCGTCGGCGTCCCGGTGCGCGACGTCGCCGGTGCGCAGTTCACCACCGGGCAGCGCGGCCGCGGTCTCCGCCCGCTTGCCCCAGTAGCCGGGCACGACCTGCGGGCCGGAGATCGCGAGTTCGCCGATTTCGCCGGGCGGTGCCTCGCGACCGTCCTCGCCGAGGATGCGGGCGCGCGTGGACCGCACCGGCACGCCCACCGACAGCGCGCCGGACGCCTCGTCGATGCGCGCCGGTGCGCCCCAGGGCTGGGCGAACGCGGCCGAGGTGGTCTCGGTGAGCCCGTAGACGTTGTGGATCCGCTGCCCGAACCGCTCCTCGAAGTCCCGCACCGTGCTCGGCGGGATCGGCGCGCCACCGGAGTAGACGCGGCGCAGGCTCGCCAGGTCCGCCGCCGTGCCCCCGGTGCCGAGCAGCGCGATGAACGCGGTGATCGCCCCGACCGCGAAGGTCGGCCGGTGCTCGCGGACCGCGTCCAGCACCACCTCCGGCTCGAACCGGTGGGTGAGCACCAGCGGCACCGGCGTGAGCAGCGCCAGCGCCACGTGCCCCACCAGCCCGGTGATGTGGAACAGCGGGGCGACGCCCAGCACCACGTCGTCCGCGCCGATCCCGGCGAGGTCCCGCCACACCCGGGCGTCGAACACCACGTTGCGGTGGGTGTTCATCGCGCCCTTCGGCGGCCCGGTGGTGCCGGAGGTGTAGCTCAGCGCCGCCACGTCCTCCGGTGCCAGGTCGACCGGCACCGGACGGCGGCCGCGGTGGGCGGCGAGCAGCTCCTCCAGGTCGACGGTGCCCGCGGGCACCGGCTCGTCCCGCTCCGGCAGCACCCGGACGTCGTCGCGGCTCTGGAAGGCCCGTTCGGCGGTGGTGATCACCAGCCGCACCGAGCTCTCCGGGACCACTCCGGCGGCCACCGATCCGTGCAGCCCGCGCAGCGCCACCAGCACCGATGCCCCCGAGTCCGCCAGCAGCAGCGCCAGTTCCCGCCGCTTGTTCATCGGGTTGATCGGCACCGCGGTGCAGCCCGCCTTCCACGCGCCGAGCAGCGCGATCGCGAACTGCGGCACGTTCTGCAGGTACAGCGCGACCCGCTCGCCCGGCACGACCCCGCGGTCCTGCAACGCGACGGCGAACGCGTCGGTGAGCTCGTCCAGCTCGCCGGTGGTGATCGTGGTGTCGAAGTGGTGCAGCAGCGGGGCGTCCGGGAAGCGGCGCACCGCGTCCGCGAACGCGGCCACCGCGTTCGGGAAGTCCGGGTCGGAGGACGGATCGTGCCGGGGGTGCTCCTCGTGGGCGGCCATCCACCTACCGTTGGCCGCGCGCAGCCCCGCGTCAAGCGCCCTTGAGCAGTTCCGCGACCAGTTCGGCGACCTGCTCGGTCTCCACCAGGAACCCGTCGTGGCCGTGCGCCGACCTGAGGATCCGCGCGCGGGTGCCCAGGCCCGCGGCGAGCGCGTGCTGGTCGGCGGGCGGGAACAACCGGTCGCTGTCCACCCCGGCCACCAGCGTCCGCGCCCGCACCCGGCGCAGCGCCGCTTCCACCCCGCCGCGGCCGCGCCCCACGTCGTGCCCGCTCATCGCCTCGGTCAGCCGCACGTAGCTGGCCGCGTCGAAGCGCCCCACCAGCTTCGCCGCGTGGTGGTCCAGGTACGACTCCACCGCGTAGCGCCCACCGGCCGCCGGGTCCTCGCCATCCTGCGGCGCCGAACCGAACCGCGCTTGCAGCTCCGCCGGGCTGCGGTAGGTGAGGTGCGCGATCCGCCGCGCCAGCCCGAGCCCCGCGTGCGGGCCGCGCCCGTCGGGCAGCTCGTGGAAATCACCGCCCAGCCAGTCCGGGTCGGCGCGGATCGCGTGCAGCTGCGTCGACGACCAGGCGATCTGCTCGGCGGTCGCGGCGGCCCCGCAGCACAGCACCAGCGCGGAACCGACCCGGTCCGGCTGGTCCACCGCCCACTCCAGGGCGCGCATCCCGCCGAGCGAACCGCCGATCACCGCCGCCCACCGGTGCACGCCCAGCGACTCGGCGAGCGCCACCTCGGAACGCACCAGGTCCCGCACGGTCACCGCCGGGAACCGCCCGCCCCACGGCCGCCCGTCCGGCGCCGGATCGGCGGGCCCGGTGCTGCCCTGGCAGCCGCCGAGCGCGTTCGGCGCCACCACGAACCAGCGGTCGGTGTCCAGCGCCAGGCCCGGCCCGACGACGCCTTCCCACCAGCCCGCGCTGGGGTGGCCCGGTCCGGCGGGGCCGCGCAGGTGCGGGTCGCCGGTGAGCGCGTGCAGCACCAGCACCGCGTTGCCGCCGTCCGGGTCGAGGGACCCCCACGTCTCGTACGCCAGCCGCGCGTCCGGCAGCACCGCGCCGGACTCCAGGTGCTGCGGGTCGAGGTGCAGGAACCGCCGCCGCCCCGGCGGATCCCCTTCCCGCCAGGCACCGGTGGCGGGAAGGGGTCGCGTGCTCATCTGCTCAGCGCTCCAGCTCGGCCTTCGCCGCGCGGAACGCCGACTCGAGGTCCGCCTTCAGGTCGTCGACGTTCTCGATGCCGACGGACAGGCGCACCAGACCCGGCGTCACGCCCGCGTCCAACTGCTCCTGCTCGGTGAGCTGGCTGTGCGTGGTGCTCGCCGGGTGCGCGATGAGGCTGCGCACGTCGCCGATGTTGACCAGGTGGCTGAACAGGGACACGCCCTCGACGAACTTCCGGCCGGCCGCCACCCCGCCGCGCAGCTCGAAGGACACGATGGCGCCGAAGCCGTGCTCCAGGTAGCGGTTGCCCAGCTCGTGCCACGGGCTCGACGGCAGGCCCGCGAAGTGCACCTTCGCCACCTCGTCGCGCTCCTCCAGCCAGCGGGCCAGTTCCAGCGCGTTCGCGCCGTGCCGCTCGATGCGCAGCGACAACGTCTCCAGACCCTGCAGCACCAGGAACGCGTTGAACGGCGAGATCGCCGGACCGAGGTCGCGCAGCCCCTGCACCCGCAGCTTCGCGGCGAACGCGCCGTGCCCGAGGGCGGGCCAGTAGCGCAGGCCGTGGTAGCTCGGGTCCGGCTCGTTGAACCCGGGGAACCGCTCCGGGTCGGCGCCGAAGTCGAAGGAGCCGCCGTCCACCACGATGCCGCCGACCGCGGTGCCGTGGCCGCCGAGGTACTTCGTCGCCGAGTGCACCACGATGTCCGCGCCGTGCTCCAGCGGCCGCAGCACGTACGGGGTGGTGACCGTGTTGTCCACGACCAGCGGCACCCCCGCCTCGTGCGCGATGTCGGCGATCGCGCGCACGTCGAGCACGTTGCTGCGCGGGTTGCCCAGCGACTCGGCGAACAGCAGCTTCGTGTTCGGCCGCACCGCGGACCGCCAGGCGTCCGGGTTGTCGAAGTCGTCGACGAACGTGACCTCGATGCCCAGCTTCGGCAGCGTGTGGTGGAACAGGTTGTAGGTGCCGCCGTACAGCGAGGAGCTCGACACCAGGTGGTCCCCGGCCTGCGCCAAGGTCAGCACCGCCAGCGTCTCCGCCGCCTGCCCGGAGGCCACCGCGACCGCGCCGACCCCGCCCTCCAGCTTCGCGACGCGCTGCTCCAGCACGTCCTGGGTGGGGTTGTTGATGCGGGTGTAGATGTTGCCGGGCTCGGCCAGGCTGAACAGGTCCTGCGCGTGCTGGGTGTCGCGGAAGACGTACGAGGTCGTCTGGTAGATCGGCGTCGCGCGGGCGCCGGTCGCCGGGTCGGGCTGCGCGCCGGCGTGGATCTGCAGCGTGTCGAACGACCAGTTCGCCTCGGGCGAGTCGGTCTGGGCGGGGACGTCAGCGGACATGAGGGCTCCACGGTGGGTGATGACGCGGACGCGTCGAAAGTCGAACGGTGCGGGCCGCCCGCGCGGCACCGGGGTGGGGCGCGGGCGTGCTCGAGATGGTGCAGCGGCTCAGCGGCCGCGCGAGGAGATCAGCGGGCGCGACAGGCGGAAGCGGTCACGCGCACCAGATCGACGTGGCGGCGCTCCACTAAGCGGATCATGGGCGTGAGCCTATCGGCTGACCCACCCGGAGCAACAGAACGTTCACCATTCGGGAGCAATCGTCCCCTGCCGCAGGTGGCGGCGGTTCCGGGTCGAGCCGTCAGGCGCGGACGCAGCGGAACCCGAGGTTCCCGACCGAGCTGTCCGGGCTGTTGGAGGTGCGGGCCGCGACGCGGTACCGGTTGCAGTACGAGTCGTGGCACAGGTACGAGCCGCCGCGCATCACCCGGTTCTCGCCTTCGGCGGGCCCCTGCGGATCGGTGGCGCCGGACGCGGCGTGCTCGACTCCCCAGCGGTCCGCGCACCACTCCCACACGTTGCCCGCCGCGTTGTGCAGCCCGAATCCGTTGGGCGGGAACGCGTCGGCGGGCGCGGTGCCCCGGTGGCCGTCCTCGGCGAGGTTCTTGACGGGGAACGTGCCCTGCCAGATGTTGCAGCGGTGCTCGCCGTCGGGGGTGAGCTCGTCGCCCCACGGGTAGCGGCGCTGTTCGAGGCCGCCGCGGGCCGCGAACTCCCACTCGGCCTCGGTGGGCAGCCGCGCCCCGGCCCACTCGCAGTACGCCGCGGCGTCGTGCCAGGACACGTGCACCACGGGGTGCTCGGCACGGCCGCCGAGGTCGGACCCGGGCCCTTCCGGCCGGTCCCAGGTCGCCCCTTCCACACCGCACCACCAGGGCGTCTGCTCCGGCCGGGGCGCCGAGCGCCGCAGCGCACCGGGCAGGAACGAGGCGAAGACGTAGGACCAGCCGAACCGCTCCGCGTCGGTGCTGAAACCGGTCGCGGCGATGAAGCGGGCGAACTCGGCGTTGGTGACGGCGAGCGCGCTGATCTCGAACGGGTTCACCCGCACCTCGCGCACCGGGCCTTCGCCGTCCTGCGGGAAGCCGTCCGCGTCGGCGGTGCCCATCAGGAAGGCACCGCCGTCCAGCGCGATCCACCGGTGCTCGACGGTCTCGCCCGCGGCGGCGGGGGCCGGGGCGGGTACGTCGCCGGGCTCCCGCGTGCGTCCGGGCGCGCAGCAGCCGTCGTGCGGCTCGGAGGTCTTCGGGTCCGCTTCGCTCACGACTCCACTCTAGGAGCGCTCCGCACCGGACCCGGGGAGCGGGGGCGGCGGTACCGGGACCGATCCGGCCTGCGCGCCCGCGACCGGATCAGTCCACTGCGGACGGTCAGGGATGGGTGCGCGGCCCGCGCACCAGCTGGACCAGAGCGGCACCCGCGCCCCGGAAACCGTCGTCCAGGACGTCGGTGAACATCACCGCGCCCACCACCAACACGAACAACATCACCACGACAACAGCGAACATATCTGCACAACCCCTTTCACCTGGATCATCGCGAACCGGGGAAGATCGTTACGGGGCGTCCGGGTGATGCGGGCAACGGGTTCGCCCCGGCCCTTCGGAAGTGCCACCGCGACCACTAATCTAGGCGAGTGCGGACACCTCGGCCACCTTCACCGCGGCCGGTCTCCGGGCGGCCCGGCCCGGCGCAATGGGTCTGGTACGCGTTCGGCGGCCGGTTGCCCGCCCGCTGCGCGGACTGGGTGCTGCACGACGTGACCTGCCGGACCTGGGTGCTGCGGCACGTGGCGCGGGCGCTGACCCAGCTGGCGCCGTTCTGCGCGGTGCTGCTGCTGGTGCCGGGGCCGCTGGAACTGCGGCTCAGCACGATCGCGATGGGGTTGTCGGTGGGGTTGTTCTGCTCGCTGTACCTGATGGGGGAGGCGTGCGAGCACCGCTCGATCAAGCACGGCCACCCGCCCGGCCTGGCCAGGGAGACCCGGCAGGTCCGCAAGGACGTGGAGCGGGCGGGCAGGCACGGCACCGGGTCCCGCCCGTGGTGGCAGTGACCGGCCCGTCGCCCGAGGCCGCGCTCGCCGACGCGGAACCGGCCGCGTTCTGGCCGCAGCGCTCGCCGATCGCCCCGCGCCCGCCGCTGCCCGGACCGGACCGCGCCGACCTCGTCGTGGTCGGCGCCGGGCTCACCGGGTTGTGGACGGCGGTGCTGGCCAAGGAACGCGATCCGGAGCTGGACGTGCTGGTGCTGGACGCCGGGCGGGCCGGGTCCGGCGGCAGCGCTCGCAGCGCCGGATTCCTGTCCGAATCGCTCACCCACGGCCTCGCCCACGGCGCCTGGCTGTGGCCCGCCGAGATCGGCGGACTGGTGGAGCTGGGCAGGCTGAACCTGCGCGAGATCGGGGAATTCCTCGACGGCGACGGCATCGACGCGGACCTGTCCTGGTGCGGCAAGACGGCGGTGGCCACCGAACCGCACCAGGTCGGGGAGCTGCGCGACGAGGCGGACCTCTACCGCGAGCACGGGTTCACCGCGCTGTTCCAGGGAGCAGGCGGGGTCCGGGCCGACCTGCGCTCCGAGTCGTTCCGCGCCGGGCTGCGCTTGCCGGAGGCCGGCGGGCTGGTGGACCCGGCGAGGCTCGTCGGCGGCCTGCTCGCGGCCGCCGAGCGGCGCGGGGTCCGGGTGCACGAGCACAGCGCGGTGCGCGCGCTGCGCCCCGGCGGGACGGACGTGCGGAATGCCGATGGCCACAAGGGACGGTCGTGGCACGGCGGGTGGTGCTCGCGACCAACGCGTTCCCCGCCCCGCTGCGCGGGGTGCGCCGCCGGGTGCTGCCGATCTGGGACCACGTGCTCGTCACCGAACCGCTGTCCGCGGCCGCGTGGGAGTCGCTGGGCTGGCGGGACCGCCAGGGCGTCACCGACTCGCACAACCTGTTCCACTACTTCCGGCCCACCCCCGACGGCCGGGTCCTGTGGGGCGGCGGCGCCCCGGAGTACTTCTTCGGCGGGCGCACCGCCGCCCGCTTCGCCGACCGGCCGGGCACGCACCGCAGGCTCGCGACCCGGTTCTTCGCGACGTTCCCGCAGCTGGAGGGCACCCGGTTCACGCACCGCTGGGGCGGGCCGATCGACGCCACCACCCGCTCGACCCCGGTGTTCGGCACCGCCTGCGACGGGCGGATCGGCTACGCCGCCGGGTTCACCGGGCTCGGCGTGGCCGCGTCCCGGTTCGGCGCGCAAGTCGTGCTGGACCTGCTGGCCGGAGCGGAGACCCGGCGCACCCGCTCCGCCCTGGTGCGGACCCGGCCGCTGCCGTACCCGCCGGAACCGCTGCGCTGGCCGCTGGTGCGGCTCACCCACCGCGCGCTGGACCGCGCCGACACCACTGCGGGCCGGCGCGGGGCGTGGCTGCGATGGCTCGACCGGCACGGGATCGGGCTCGGGAGTTGATCGCCCGCCCGGCGGTGGCCGGACCACCGTCCGCCGCAGCGGACCGAACCGCGCCGACACACCGGCGCTTCCTCCTTCCGAGCGAACCCGTCGGCCCGCGCCGCGCGCCCGCCGCACCCGTTCCCGCAGCGAGCGCGCGCGCCCGCCGCACCGGTGGTGCTCAGCGCCGCTGATCCTGGCCCGCGCGGTCATTGCAGGTACCCGGACCGCGCCATATGTTCGGAGCGTCCCCGGCCGGTCACAGCACGAGAGGTGCCGCCATGCCGAACCTGGTTCGCGCCGCACTGGTCCAGGCGAAGTGGACCGGCGACGCCCGGTCCATGATCGACGTCCACGAGCAGCACACCCGAGCCGCCGCCGCGCAGGGCGCGCAGGTGATCGGCTTCCAGGAAGTGTTCAACGCCCCCTACTTCTGCCAGGTGCAGAACACCGAGCACCAGCGCTGGGCCGAAGCCGTCCCGCACGGGCCCACCACCGAGCGGATGCGCGCGCTCGCCCGCGAACTGCGCATGGTGATCGTGGTACCGATCTTCGAAGTGGACGGTCCGGGGTTCTGCTACAACACCGCCGCCGTCATCGACGCCGACGGCGAGTACCTCGGCAAGTACCGCAAGCACCACCTGCCGCACCTGCCCGGGTTCTGGGAGAAGTTCTACTTCCGCCCCGGCAACCTCGGCTGGCCGGTGTTCGACACCGCGGTCGGCAAGGTCGGCGTCTACATCTGCTACGACCGGCACTTCCCGGAGGGCTGGCGGGCGCTCGGGCTGGCCGGGGCGCAGCTCGTCTACAACCCGTCGGCGACCAGCCGGGGCCTGTCCTCCTACCTGTGGAAGCTGGAACAGCCGGCCGCCGCCGTCGCCAACGAGTACTTCATCGCCGCGATCAACCGGGTCGGCGTGGAGGAGTACGGCGACAACGACTTCTACGGCAGCAGCTACTTCGCCGACCCCTACGGGCGGTTCGTCGGCGACGTCGCCAGCGACCAGGACGAGGAACTCGTGGTGCGCGACCTGGACTTCGACCTGATCGACGAGGTCCGCGCCAAGTGGGCGTTCTACCGCGACCGGCGCCCGGACGCCTACGGGCCGCTCACCGCGCCCTGACCGACACCGTTCCCGCACCGGCAGCTGGAGAGGAAAGGACGGCCATGACCGACGAGGGCGCGCACGACGAGCTGGCGAAGCGGCGCAGGCAAGTGCTGCCGGACTGGCTGTCCACCTACTACGAGCAGCCGATCGACCTGGTCAGCGGCGAGGGCAGGCACGTCCGCGACGCCGAGGGGAACCGCTACCTGGACTTCTTCGGCGGCATCCTCACCACCATGACCGAGCACGCGCTGCCGGAGGTCACCGCCGCCGTCTCCGAGCAGGCCGGACGCATCCTGCACTCCTCCACGCTGTACCTGAACCGGCCGATGGTCGAGCTGGCCGAACGCGTCGCCGAGCTGTCCGGCATCGACGACCCGCGGGTGTTCTTCACCGCCAGCGGCACCGAGGCCAACGACACCGCGCTGCTGCTGGCCACCGGGTACCGCGGGTCCAACCAGGTGCTGGCGCTGCGCAACAGCTACCACGGGCGGTCCTTCTCGGCGCTGGCGATCACCGGCAACCGGGCCTGGTCGCCGACCAGCCTGTCGCCGGTGCAGACGAGCTACGTGCACGGCAGCAGGCGCCGGGGCACCCCGCTCGCCGACCTGCCCGACGCGGCGTTCACCGACGCCTGCGTGCAGGACCTGGAGGACGTGCTCGGGCAGCTGCACGGCAACGTGGCCTGCCTGATCGCCGAACCCATCCAGGGCGTCGGGGGCTTCGCCGTCCCGCCGGACGGGTTGTTCGCGCGGTTCAAGGAAGTGCTCGACCGGCACGGCATCCTCTGGATCAGCGACGAGGTGCAGACCGGCTGGGGCCGCACCGGCGAGCACTTCTGGGGCTGGCAGGCGCACGGCGGCAGCGGTGCGCCGGACATCGTGACCTTCGCGAAGGGGCTGGGCAACGGGCTGTCCATCGGCGGCGTCATCGCCCGCGCGGAGATCATGAACAGCATCGGGGTGAACTCGCTGTCCACCTTCGGCGGCAGCCCGGTCACCACCGCCGGGGCACTGGCCAACCTGGAACACCTGCTGGAGCACGACCTGCAGGGCAACGCGCTGCGCGTCGGCGCCGTGCTGCGCGCGGCCATCGACGAGGCCCGGCCGCGGCTGCCGCTCGTCGCCGACGTGCGCGGCAAGGGGCTGATGCTCGGCGTGGAACTCGCCGACCCCGCCACCGGCGCGCCCGACCCGGCCGCGGCCACCGCGGTGCTCGAACGGACCCGGCGCGGCGGGCTGCTCATCGGCAAGGGCGGGCTGGACGGCAACGTGCTGCGCATCGCCCCGCCGCTGAGCCTCACCGAGCAGGAGGCCCGCGAGGGCGCCGCGATCCTCGTCGAGGCACTGGGACGAGCGGGGGAGCGGCCATGACCAGGACGGTGATCCGCGGCGGGCTGGTGATCACCGCGACCGAGGAGATCGAAGCCGACGTGCTCGTGATCGACGAGCAGGTCGCCGCGCTCGGCACCCCCGAACTCGCCGAGCAGTGGCTGCCCGGAGCCGACGCGGTCCTCGACGCGGAGGGGCTGTACGTCATCCCCGGCGGGGTGGACGGCCACACCCACATGGAGATGCCGTTCGGCGGCACCTACTCCGCGGACACCTTCGAGACCGGCACCCGCGCGGCCGCGTGGGGCGGTACCACCACCATCATCGACTTCGCCATCCAGTCCATCGGCGGTTCAGCCAGGGAAGGGCTCGACACCTGGCACGCGAAGGCCGAGGGGAACTGCGCGGTGGACTACGGGTTCCACCTGATCCTCTCCGACGTGCACGACGGCTCGCTGGCCGAACTGGACGGGCTGGTCGGCGAAGGCATCACCAGCTTCAAGCTGTTCATGGCGTACCCGGGCGTGTTCTACAGCGACGACGGGCGGATCCTGCGCGCCATGCAGCGGGCCGCGGGCAACGGGGCGCTGACCATGGTGCACGCGGAGAACGGCATCGCCATCGACGTGCTCGTGCAGCAGGCCCTCGACGCCGGGCGCACGGACCCTCGCGAGCACGGGCGGGTGCGGCACCCGCTGCTCGAAGCCGAGGCGACCCACCGGGCCATCCAGCTCGCCCGCGTCGCGGGCGCCCCGCTGTACGTCGTGCACGTGTCGGCGGCGGAAGCGCTCGAGGAACTCGTCCGGGCCCGCGACACCGGGCTGCCTGTGTTCGGCGAAACCTGCCCGCAGTACCTGTTCCTCACCGTCGACGAGCTGGCCCGGCCGGGGTTCGAAGGCGCCAAGTACGTCTGCTCCACGCCGCTGCGGCCCGAGGAGCACCAGCGGGAGCTGTGGCGCGGCCTGCGCACCGACGACCTGTCGGTCGTGGCCACCGACCACTGCCCGTTCTGCTTCGCCTCGCAGAAGGAACTCGGGCTCGGCGACTTCTCCAAGATCCCGAACGGGATGCCCGGCGTGGAGCACCGGCTGGACCTGCTGCACCAAGGAGTGGTGGCCGGGCACCTCACCCGCCGCCGCTGGGTGGAGCTGGCCAGCACCACCCCGGCGCGGATGTTCGGCCTGCACCCGCGCAAGGGCACCATCGCCCCCGGATCGGACGCGGACATCGTGCTCTACGACCCGCGCGCCGAGCACGTGCTGTCCGCGGAGACGCACCACATGAACGTCGACTACAACCCGTACGAAGGCCGGACCGTCACCGGCGGCGTGCGCACCGTGCTCTCCCGCGGTGCGGTGGTCCTCGACGACGGCGAGTACCGCGGCCGCCCCGGGCACGGGCGGTTCCTGCGGCGGGACACCTGCCAATACCTGACCTGACGACCACCTGACGACGCGGAGGTGCGCGATGCGGTTCGGGCTCGTGCTGCAAACCGATCCCCCGGCCTGGTCGGTCGTGGACCTGATGCGGCGCGCCGAGGCGCTCGGCTTCGACCACGGCTGGACCTTCGACTCCTGCGTGCTGTGGCAGGAACCGTTCGTGATCCACAGCCAGATCCTGGCCGCCACCGAGCGGATGGTCGTCGGGCCGATGGTCACCAACCCGGCCACCCGGGACTGGAGCGTCACCGCGTCCACCTTCGCCACGCTCAACGAGATGTTCGGCGAGCGCACCGTCTGCGGCATCGGGCGCGGGGATTCGGCGCTGCGCGTCACCGGCGGCAAGCCGAACACCCTCGCCGTGCTGGAACGCGCCGTCGGCGTGATCCGCGACCTCGCGGAAGGGCGCGAGACCGAGGTGGACGGCACCGCCGTGCGGCTGCCGTGGGTGCGCGGCGGGCGGCTGCCGGTGTGGATCGGCGCGTACGGGCCGAAGGCCCTGGACCTGGCCGGACGGGTCGGTGACGGCGTGATCCTGCAGCTCGCCGACCCGTTGCTGGTGCGGTGGATGGTCCGGCACGTCCGCGACGCGGCCGAGGCGGCGGGCCGCGATCCGGACGCGATCACCGTGTGCGCGGCCGCGCCCGCCTACGTCGGTCCCGACCTCGCACACGCCCGCGAGCAGTGCCGGTGGTTCGGCGGCATGGTCGGCAACCACGTCGCCGACCTGGTGCGCCGCTACGGTTCGAGCTCGGCGGAGATCCCGGCGGAGCTCACCGACTACGTCCGCGACCGGGAGGGCTACGACTACTCCCACCACGGGCGGGCCGGCAATCCCAGCACCGACTTCGTGCCCGACGAGATCGTGGACCGGTTCTGCCTGCTGGGGCCGCCCGAAGCGCACCTGGACAAGCTCGCCGAACTGCGCGCGGCCGGGGTGCACCAGTTCGCCGCCTACGCCATGCACGACGCCGTCGAGTCCACGGTGGAGGAGTACGGGCGCTCGATCATCCCGCGCGCCGCGGCCCCGGAGTCCGCTCCGCGCTGACGCGTGCGCCCACGGCACCGGCTCCGTGGACCCGGGTCCGCCCCGCGTCGAGGCGCCGACCAGGTCACACCGGCGCGACCACCGCGGACGACCGGGTCGCCGCCGGGGCAGACTGTCCGCCATGCGAGGGCGAACGGGTTTCGGGTGGACACTGCACGGCGACGGCAGCACGCCGCGCCCCGGCGAGTCGGTGGCACCCCACGAACGGCTCACCTGGGGCCGCACCATCGGGTTCGGCGCCCAGCACGTGGTGGCGATGTTCGGTGCCACCTTCGTGTTCCCGGTCCTGATGGGACTCGACCCGAACCTCGCGATCATGGTCTCCGGCGGGGCGACGATCCTGTTCCTGCTCGTGGTGCAGGGCAAGATCCCCAGCTACCTGGGCAGCAGCGCCTCGTTCGTCGGCGCCGTCACCGCGATCCGCGCGGGCGGCGGGGACACCGCGACCGTCACCGGCGCGATCCTGGTCTCCGGCGCGGTGCTCGCCGCCGTCGGAGTGGTGGTGCACTTCGCCGGGCCGGGGGTGGTGCAGCGGTTGCTGCCACCGGTGCTGTCCGGGGCGGTGGTGCTGCTGATCGGGTTCAACCTCGCCCCGGTGGTGGCCGAGACGTACTGGCCGCAGGACCAGTGGACCGCGCTGCTCACCATGATCATCGTGGTGGCGGGCAGCGTGCTGCTGCCGGGTTTCTGGGGCCGCATCGCGGTGTTCCTCGGGCTGGCCGGGGGATACCTGCTGTCCTGGGCGTTCGACGTGCTGCTCGGGCCGATCACCGCGCCGGACGCCGACGGGATCGTGAGCACCCATCCGCGGGTGGACCTCGGCGGCGTGGCGGACGCGGCCTGGTTCGGGTTGCCGGAGGTGCACGCGCCGACGTTCTCCGCTTCGGCGATCGTCGTGGTGCTGCCCGCGGTGATCGCGCTGCTCGCGGAGAACACCGGCCACGTCAAGGCGGTCGAGGAGATGACCGGCACCGACCTGCAGGGCAGCCTCGGGCGCGCGGTGTTCGCCGACGGCTTCGCCACCACGCTCTCCAGCGCGCTCGGCGGCCCACCGACCACCACGTACGCGGAGAACATCGGCATCATGGCCGCTACCCGGGTGTACTCGACCGCCGCGTACTGGGTGGCGGCGCTGGTGGCCATCGGGTTCGGCCTGTGCCCGAAGTTCGGGGCGATCGTGGCCGCGGTGCCGGGCGGGGTGCTCGGCGGGATCACCGTGGTGCTGTACGGCATGGTCGGGTTGCTGGGCGTGAAGATCTGGGTGCAGAACCGCGTCGACTTCGCCGACCCGGTGAACCTGCTGCCGGTGGCGGCCGGGGTGATCGCCGGGATCGGCGGGGTGTCGCTGACCTTCACGTCGAGCTTGAGCCTGAGCGGCATCGCCCTCGGCACGCTGATCGTCCTGATCGGCTACCACCTGCTCCGCGCCTTCGCCCCCGCCCGGGACTGATCGCCGGGTCGGCCCGGGTCACGGGCCCTCGGGGGTTCGGCGCCGCCCGCGGGCGGTCGCGGTGGTGCCCGGCGAGGCGAGTTCGCCGTCGGCCCGCACCACCCCGTGTTTCGACCGGGTGGTGCCCGGTGTCGAGCGGTCCGCCCGCGGGACCCGGTGTCTCGGCCGGTGGGGGTTCACGGGCGGAGGTCCGTTCAGAGCAACGCACCGGAGGGACGCAGGAGCCGCTGGACGTCGCGGGCGGCGGCGCGGCCGGCGCGGTTCGCCCCGATGGTGCTGGCCGACGGGCCGTAGCCGACCAGGTGCAGCCGCGGTTCCGCGACGACCCGGGTGCCGTCCATCCGGATGCCGCCGCCCGGTTCGCGCAGGCCCAGCGGTCTGAGGTGGTCCAGCGCGGCGCGGAACCCGGTGGCCCAGAGGAGCACGTCCACCTCGACCTCGGTGCCGTCGGCCCACCGCAGGCCGCGGGGCGTGATCCGCTCGAACATCGGGTGCCGGTCGAGCACTCCGGCGTCCCGCGCGCGCAGCACCGCGGGCGTCGGCGGTAGCCCGGTCACGCTCACCACGCTGCCCGGGGGCAGTCCGGCGCGGACCCGGCGGTCCACTTCGGCCACCGCGCGCCGCCCGGCGTCCGGGGTGAACTCGGCGTCGCCGAACACGGGCGGGCGGCGCGTCACCCAGGTCGTGGTGGCCACCTCGGCGATCTCGGTGAGCAGCTCCACCGCGGAGATCCCGCCGCCGACCACCGCGACCCGCAGGCCGCGGAACTCCGCGGCGCCGCGGTAGTCGGCGACGTGCAGCTGCCGTCCGGTGAACGCATCCTGCCCGGGATAGTGCGGCACGAACGGTTTCGTCCACGTCCCGGTCGCGTTGATCACCGCTCGCGCCGCCCAGGTCCCGGTGGCCCCGGCGCCGACGTCGGCGTCCACGAGCAGCCGCTCGTCCGGGCCGCGCCGCACCGATCGCACCTGCACCGGGCGGTGCACCGGCAGGTCGAATTCCCGTTCGTAGCGGGCGAAGTACTCCGCGAGCACCTCGGACGCCGGCCGCGCCCCGTCCTTCTCCTCCAGGGCGAGGCCGGGCAGGTCGTGGATGCCGTGCACCCCGCCCAGCCGCAGCGACGGCCAGCGGTGCCGCCACGCGCCGCCCGCGCCGGCTCCCGCGTCCAGCACCGCGAACTCGGCTCCGCCGCGCCGCAGGTGGTGCGCACTGCTGAGCCCGGCCTGCCCGGCTCCGATCACGACCACGTCGACCTCGTGCTCCACACCGGCATGAACGCCGGGAGCGCCCGCGGGCGTCCCGCACGGGCTGTGGCGTCGGGCACCCGCGCATTGGTCCGCTCGGGTGCGACGCACACCACGGCGACCCCTCCTTAACGCATCCGAAACGAGGTCCTACTATCGGGGTGCAAGTGGGTGTTCGGCCCCGAACCTCTTTCGATCGCGAGACCAAGCGCGGGCACGCGCGTGTGCCCGTTCGCGCGCTCGGAAGACGGGGAGGTCAGCAGAAAGGAGGCAAGGAAAGTGGCAATGGTGTGGGTGGCTCTCGCAATTGAGGCGATCGTGCTGCTGGCGGTGGCAGGCGTGGCGGTCAGGTGGGTCAACAAGCCTGCGCTGAACACTCCCGCTCAGCCCGCTGAGCAGGTCCCGGCGGTGGAACCGGCGGGTGCGATGGTCCAGCAGCCTGCCTGAACGCGGCGCAACGGGCTTGTCCGGACCGGACAAGCCCTGCGCATGCGGCGGCGGGTGGAGCGGCTTTATCGCCGTGCTTTCTCGCCGCGTTACACGTTATTCGAGTGAATTGCCGCGCGTTTCTTCGCGCCGCTGTTCGAAAGGGCGTTCCGCGGGACCGGTGAACGGTCCGCGCAGCGCCCCGGCGATCGAATTCCCGGGCCGCGCCCCGACCGCGGCGGCTCGGGCGACGACGGCTGCCCGCCCGCGACAGATAGGGTGACCGGGAACTCGCCCGACGAACGCGGAAGGCAGCCGTGACCACTTCCCAGCAACGGCCCCAGACCGGACGGCCCGCATCGGTGTTCGCGGACTACCGGAAGTTCGCCGCCCGTGCGGCGCGCAAACCCGGACTGGTGGGAGCCGTGGCGCCGAGCTCGCCCTACCTGGCCCGCGAGATGGCCTCGATCGTTCCCCGCGCCGCGTCCGAGGGCGGACCGGTCGTCGTGGAGCTCGGCCCCGGCACCGGCGCGCTCAGCCGCGCCGTCCGCGACCGGCTGCCCGAAGGCGGCAGGCACCTGGCGATCGAACTCGACAGCGGCATGGTGGAGCACCTGCGCGCCGACCTGCCCTGGCTGGAAGTCGTGCAGGGCGACGCGGCGAAGCTGCGGACCCTGCTGGCGGACAACGGGGTGGACCGGGTGGACGCGGTGATCAGCGGGTTGCCGTGGTCGATCTTCCCCGGCGAGCTGCAGCGCGACATCCTCGGCGAGGTCGGCAAGGTGCTCACGCCCGGTGGCGCGTTCACCACGTTCGCGTACGTGCACGCGCTCGGCATGGCAGGCGCCCGGGCGTTCCGGAACCGGCTGGACCTCGCGTTCGACGAGGTCCTCACCAGCCGGACGGTGTGGCGCAACGTGCCGCCCGCGCGGATCTACACCTGCCGCCGCCCGATCTCCTGACCGATCCGGTCCGGCCGCGACCACCGGAACAGAGCATGTGCAGCGGAGCGTGATCGGTCTACGGTCGCGATGTGGGGACCATTGTGCTGCTGAGGCCGGTGCTCGAAGACGACCTGACCGATCTCGACCGGATGCTCAACACCCGCGAGGCCACCCATCCCTACAACTGGTTCGGCTACCACGGCGCGGGGCATTTCCGGCGCCGCTGGGCGGAATCCGGGCTGCTGGACGTGGATGAGGGAGTGCTGCTGGTCGTCGCCGAGCAGGACCCGCAGCGGCGCCTCGGATTCGTGTCGTGGGCGAAGAACCCGACCGGGCAGACCTCGTACTGCTGGAACATCGGGATCACCCTGCTGCCGGAGGCGCGCGGCCGCGGCCACGGCACCGACGCGCAGCGGCAGCTCGTCGCCTACCTGTTCGCCCACACCCAGGTGAACCGGGTGGAGGCGGGCACCGAAGTGGACAACCTCGCCGAACAGCGCGCCCTCACCAAGGCCGGGTTCACCCGGGAGGGCGTGCTGCGCGGCTGGCTGTTCCGCGAGGGGAAGTGGCGGGACTGCGTGCGCTTCAGCGTGCTGCGCGACGAGGTCGTCGGCCGCTGATCAGTCGAGCTGCTCCTCCAGCCAGGTGGTGTGCACCGGGCCGCTGCGCAGCTTGTCGTTGCCGACGAGCCGCCGGTGCAGCGGGATCGTGCTGGCCACGCCTTCGATGCGGAACTCCTGCAGCGCCTGCTCGGCCCGCGCGTACGCTTGGTCGCGGTCGGCGCCCCAGCAGATCAGCTTCGCGATCAGCGAGTCGTAGAACGGGCTGATCCGGTCGCCCCTGGCCAGCCCGGTGTCCACCCGCACGCCCGGTCCGCCGGGCAGGTCGAACACGGTGACCTCACCGGGGCACGGGGCGAAGCCGCGGTCCGGGTCCTCGGCGTTGATCCGCAGCTCGATGGCCGCGCCGGTGGCCACCAGGTCGTCCTGCGCGAACGAGAGCGGGGCGCCCCCGGCGATGCGCAGCTGCTCGGCGACCAGGTCGACGCCGCTGATCGCCTCGGTGATCGGGTGCTCGACCTGGATGCGGGTGTTCATCTCCATGAAGTAGAAGTGCTGGTCCTCGTCGACGAGGAACTCCACGGTGCCCGCGTTGCGGTAGCCGACGTGCCGGGCGAGCCGGACCGCGGCCTCGCCGATGCGCCGCCGGGTCTCCTCGTGCAGTCCGGCCGCCGGGGCCTCCTCCAGCAGCTTCTGCCTGCGGCGCTGCACCGAGCAGTCCCGCTCGAACAGGTGCACCGCGCCGCCGTGGTCGTCGGCGAGCAGCTGCACCTCGATGTGCCGCGGCCGGGGCAGCGCCCGCTCCAGGTAGGACGTGCCGTCGCCGAACGCGGACCGCGCCTCGGCCTGCGCGGCGGGCAGCACCTCGGCCAGCTCGTCCGCCGAGGACACCGGGCGGATCCCGCGCCCGCCACCGCCCGCGGCGGCCTTCACCAGCACCGGGTATCCGAGCTCGTCGGCCGCGCCCTGCGCGGCGGCCAGGTCGGTGACCGGCGCGCTGCCCGGGACCACCGGCACGCCCGCGGCCTGCGCGGTGGCGCGGGCGGTCGCCTTGTCGCCCATCAGCTCGATCGCGGAGGCGGGCGGGCCGACCAGCACCAGGCCGGCGTCCTCCACGGCCCGCGCGAACCGCGGGTTCTCCGAGAGGAAGCCGTAACCGGGGTGGATCGCGTCGGCGTGGGTGTCGCGCGCCGCCGCCAGCACCGCCGCACCGTCCAAGTAGGACTTCGCGGCGGGGGAGGCGCCGAGGCGCACCGCGTGCTCGGCCAGCCGCACCCAGCGGGAGTTCTCGTCCGCGTCGGAGTAGACCGCCACCGCTTCGATCCCGGCCGCGTGGCAGGCGCGGATGATGCGGACCGCGATCTCGCCCCGGTTGGCCACCAGGACCCGGTTCGGGCCGCTCATGGCGCTTCGACCTCGGCGACGCCCTGACCGGCCTCCACCTCGTCGCCCTCGTCGAGCAGGAACCGGCCGAGGGTGCCCGCCTGCTCGGCCTTCACCTCGCTGAAGGTCTTCATCACCTCGATGAGCGCGATGGTCTGCCCTTCCTGGACCGCCGCGCCGACCTCCACGAACGGTTCCTGGTCCGGTGCGGGGCGTCGGTAGAAGACGCCGGGGAGCGCGGCGTTGACGGTCGACATGGTGGCCTCCTCGGTGGTTCGGGCGTGCGGGACTAGCTGACGGCGGCGCGGATCTTCTCCAGCCGGATGCCGCGGTCCCGGCGGGCGGCGATGGCACCGTCGACGTCGACGGCGGTGAACACCACCCGGTCGCCGGTGCGGGCCTGCGCGATCCGGTCCCGGTCCACGGAGATCACGGTGCCCACGGTGGCGTAGCCGCCGCCGGTCACCGCGTCGCCGAGCAGCACGATCGGTTCGTCGCCGCCGGGCACCTGGACGGAGCCGATGGGGTAGCCGAGGTCGACGACGTTCGCCGGGTCGCCGCCCGCGCCGAACGGCGGTTCGCGGTCGATGAAGTCGATGGTGCCGCCGCGCAGCCGGTAGCCGACGCGGTCGGCGTCCTTGGTGACCTTCCACTCGGTGTCCACGAAGGACTCCAGCGCGGCGTCGGTGAGCCGGTAGGAGCACAGGCCCACCACGAGCCGCAGCCGCGCCGGGCCGCCGACGGCGGGCCGCAGCCCGGTGGGCACCGCGGTTCCTGGCGACGGACCGGACACCGGCGGCGAACCGAGCGGCAGCCGGTCGTCGGCCCGCAGTGGCCTGCCGTGGAACCCGCCGATGCCGGTGAGCGTGTACGTCGACCGGGAACCCAGGTACTCCGGAACCGCGATCCCGCCGCTGACTGCCACGTACGGGCGGGCGCCCGCGGTGAGCATCTCGAAGGACAGCACGTCCCCGGCGCGCACCGCGAGCGTCTCCCACGCCGGGACGGGCTCGCCATTGACGCGGGCCGGGGCGTCGGCGCCGGTGACGGCGATGC